>JANOKK010000099.1:0-15259 GCA_031419255.1 Betaproteobacteria bacterium | reverse complement strand
CAGAGGACGGCGCAAAAGCGCGCCGCCTCTGAACTCGGACGTAGGTGCTAGGAAAGGTCGATGAGCCCTGAAGCACAATTAAAAGCCTTCATAGCCAAGTTCAATCCGGAGATTGCGGCTCTAGCGCATGCTGCACTCGATGAAGTGCGGCAGCGTTTTCCTGACGCTTTTCAGCTTGTCTATGACAACTACAATGCGCTCGCTATCGGCTTTGGACCTACTGAGCGAACATCAGACGCAATCTTTTCAATCGCGGTCTATCCGCAGCGCGTCTCTATGTGCTTTCTCCAAGGCGGCATATCCAATCTGCAAGATCCAGAAAAACTATTGCAAGGCAGCGGCAAGCTCAATCGTTTTATCCCACTCAGGAGCGCAGCAACATTGGTTGAGCCGGCAGTTTTAGACCTCATTGCACAAGCGACCGCCAAAGCCCGCATTCCAATTTCCTCTGCAGTCGCTGGGCATCTCCTTATCAAGTCCGTGTCAGCCAAGCAACGACCGCGTAAACTTTCATAGTCAGGAGGTTCCAATGCGCAACGTCTCGCTAACTGCAACTTTCGCTGGAGCTATTCTTGGGTTTTTCCTCGGCGGTTTTTGGTACGGCCCGCTTTTTGGAAAGGCCTGGATGGCTGAACAGGGCTGGTCCAGTGAAAAGATGGAAGAACTGAAGAAATCGTTCAATCCGCTTAAAATCTACGGCGGCACCTTCGTGCTCGGCCTGGTTGCCTCATATGCATTTGGTTGGCTTATTGGCCTCAACCGCCTCTTGCCTGCGCCATCGGAGCAGGTCTCTTGGTCGGAGCATTCTGCGTATCGTTTGGGCTTTTATCAACGTACTTGTGGGAAGGCAAGAGTTTTCGCCTCATGCTCATCAATGGTGGCTATCACACGATACGCTTTGCTGTGTTGGGGCTTGCATTCGGGTTGCTTCACTGAATCGCAGACGCACCTAACAATTCATTCAAGGCGAAACCGCTTCGCGGTTCGACTTAATTCAGGCGTTAGGTTTCAGCATGTGCATCGAAAGCATTGGGAATCCAACCGCAGTCAAGCAAAAGAGGATCGCTTGGAAATGGTCTGGTTTGTAACTCTGATCGGCGTCCTTGTTGCCATCCTTGGGGCTTTCCAAGTTCAGCGATATGTCGCATTCAAAAATGCAACCAAAGCATTCCGGTCAAGCGTTCTCAGATTGCTCGAAGGTTTGTATCCCGAACCAAGAAGTTGGCCGAGTGACGGGAACGCGATTGACAAAAAACTTCAATCCATCTTCCCTGAATTGCAAGCTGCAGTTTCCGACTTCAGAGAGTACTTGCCAGAACGACGCAAACCCGATTTCGACACGGCTTGGCAAATCTATCTGCACGGCTCCGATGAAAATGCCGGACCACGATACTATCAATACATGGGCTTTTCTTCGCCAGACGTGCGGATTCCAGATTCCAAAGCCGAATTTAAGTGCAATGTCGAGCGCCTACTTTCTTATGCAAAAGAAACCTAACACGTCAGTCAAAATCGCTCCCTTCGGTCGCTGGACGGCGCAAAAGCGCGCCGCCTCTGAACTCAGACGTTAGAACTCACGAACACGGCAGTTCCTGCGCCACCGGAGGGTGGGGGTGACAACGAGATCACGAAGTTCGTCAACGTTTTTCGCATCCGTGGCCCGATAGGCGGGCCACTCTTTCAACATAATGAGGAGATAAGCCATGAAGCTAGCAAACTCAATAATCCGTAGTTCAATCGTGGCGGTTGGCTTAGCGGCTTGCGCGCCCGCGATGGCGCAGGAGATTCCGCCGGGTGCGATCGTGTTTACCCCCGCCAAGGGGAAATGGATGCCTGCGTCGATCCCCGGAATAGAAAGCGCCCGAATCTACGGAGAAACGACGAAGCCGGGGCGTTACCTTGTCCAATCGAAGTTCCCGCCCAATTTTGTTATCCGGCCGCACTCTCACCCAGACGAAAGGCACTACACCGTGCTCTCGGGCACGTGGTACATCGGCTTTGGCGAGACGTTTGACGAGTCAAAGTTGATTGCCCTTCCACCTGGAAGTTTTTACACCGAACCTGCCAACGTGCCTCACTTCGTCGTGACAAAGGGCGATGGTGCCGTCGTTCAGATAGGCGGCGACGGGCCAACGCGACAGCTCTGGGTCAATCCGGCCGATGACCCAAGCAAGAAGAAATAGATGCTAAGCGGTTCGAGCTTGGCGGATTAACGAGAATCCTAAATAAGCGGAGGGCAGGTGTGTGAGGTCTAACCGCATAATCGACGCGGACCGTTTGCCATCGGGCTGCGCCCTCTGACAAACGGCCGGTCATCGTGGACGTTAGGGCTTCCATACAAACGTATGGCGTTTTATCTTGCTGAGTGGTAACCTCTGCAGATGGCACGTGCGCGCTTCGATTGGGACCCAGAAAAGGATGCTGAAAACCAGCAGAAGCATAGCGTTTCATTTGGGCGTGCCCAATACGCTTTTGCTGACCCAAAGCGCGTGATTGCCAAGGATGTTTCCCATAGCCAAACCGAAGAACGATTTTATTGTTTCGGTGAAGTTGATGGCGGCGTCCTCACGGTGCGCTTTACGTATCGTGCCTCGGTTATTCGAATAATTGGCGCTGGTTACTGGCGCAAAGGAAAGGCTACATATGAGCGCGAAAATAAACTACACGAATGAGCCCCTTGGCCGGATTCAAGTGATGCCCGATTTCCTACCTTCGCCCGAAGAATTGGCGTTTCGGGAGGAGGGCGTGAAAGTCACGCTAGCTCTCAGCAAAAAAAGCATCGACTTTTTCAAGTCCGAGGCAACAAAACATCAAACGCAGTACCAGCGAATGATTCGTCGTCTCATAGATGCCTATGTTGACGCTCAAGCCCTAACACGTCGCTCAAGCGGACGCGCCACAAAACGGCGCGCCGCTTAGCTTGGTCGTTAGGCATCATGAAACAGCGGAGAGAGAAATGAGCGCGACACGCACTCTGACCGTCCTGCATGACGGCGGGGACATCGTTGTTGGGGACCTATTTGGCTCTGTCAATCCGGTCGTAGCTTTGAACGACAACGTAATGTCAGAACTGTTGCTCACGCTGCGTGATGCGCAAGCTCGCGCACTTGCGCTGCGGTCAACGGTTGACGTCACGGCCATCGTCAAACTTTGCGAGACGCTTGGTCGCATCATTCAGACATATGCCGAAAGTCGAAACAAATACTTTGGCGGCGTGAGTGATTCAGTGCATGGCGTAAATCTAATCCGTGAGATCGAAAAACTGTTCCAAGAGTTGGACAGTTTTCACAAGAGCTGACACAGATGCATAGCACGGCGGTCAAAATCGCTCCCTTCGGTCGCTTGGACGGCGCATAAGCGCGCCGCCTTTTGCCTTAATCGTCAAACCAATCTTGTACTCGACGGTCATATGCTTATCTTTCGATCGTTGGGCGGCCTAATGGCGCGGCGCGACTGATCCCAATCGTTTTTCCGCAAGTCCACATTTACAATGAACCTTCCACCCTAGGAGAAACCCGTGATTCAAGGTTCTTGTCATTGCAGTGCCGTGACGTGGCAGTTCGATGGAATTCCTTTGTCGGCGACGGCCTGCAACTGCACCGTCTGCCGTCGATATGGAGTGCTATGGGCATATGACCACGAAGACGAGGGAATCCGGGTCTCGGGCGAAACCACGGCCTACGTGCGCGGCAAAGCCATTGCGTTTCACTTCTGCCCCAATTGCGGCTGCGTCGCCTATTGGCGCGCACTGAGCACCGATGCGCAAGGCCGCCGCCGCATCGCGGTGAACCTGCGACTCACTGAGCCAGAGCCTATTGCCAATCTTCCCATTGATCACTTCGATGGCCTCGACAAATTTGATGACCTCCCACGCGATGGACGGTGCGTGGGTGATTTATGGTTCTAGAGTCGTAGCATCGCTGAAATTGAATTGGGTTTTCACGGTGGTACTTCTGGAAGTTGACGCGAAAAACAAGCGCCCGACCGGTGCCAACTAATTGAACACTGCCATCACCAATACTGCGCACGACAAAAACGAAACCCGCTTCCGACGCGCCACGCCCGACGATGCGCTTTGCGTAGGTGCGCTCGCCGTGCAAGTATTTCTCGATACCTATGCGACAGCGGGAATTCGCCCCGATATTGCGCGCGAGGCATTGTCGACCTGCGGCGTCGAAGCGGTTCGGCATCGGCTGGAGAAAATAGACTCGCATTTCATTGTCGCGGAACGCAACGTCCATTTGGTTGGCTTCGCCGAGCTTGAAATTGGTGGTGCGGTGCCTGACGTATCGCTTGCCGGCGGTGTGGAGATCGTGAAACTTTATGTGCAGCGCCACTTCAAGCGCTTGGGAGTTGGCGCCACGCTCTTGCGGCAAGCCGAGTCAACCGCCGCCGCGAATGCCGCGACTTGTCTATGGTTGACGGCATGGGCGGAGAACACGGATGCATTGCGTTTTTATGCCGCGCAAGGCTTCGTTGATATTGGCGAAACTGAGCACGTGTTCGAAGACAAGTCTTTCGAAAATCGGTTGCTGGCGCGTCGATTTTTGGAGGCGTCGAGTTAAGCGCCATTTCCGTGCGACGCGTAGCGGTGGCGGGCTTAAAATAATCGCAAATCCTGCGGAGTTCCATTCATGTCCGAAGCGCTTCTCACCTATCGCGGCACTGTTTTTCCATGGCATTGCGATCACATGGGCCACATGAATGTCATGTGGTATGTCGGAAAATTCGATGAAGCGACCTGGCATCTGCTCCATGCGTTAGGGTTGTCTTCCGATTATCTGCGTAGCCTCAATCGCGGCATGGCAGCGGTGGATCAGCACATCACCTACCTGCGCGAATTGCGCGCAGGCAATATCGTGACGATTCGCTCGACGCTGCTGGCGTTCAAAACCAGGAGCGTGGTCTTCAGCCACGAAATGATCAACGACGAGACCGGCGAGGCCGCCGCCCGCACGAAATTGACGGCGGTGCATCTCGATCTGGCCACGCGCAAGTCGTGCGCATTCGACGATGCAATTATCGTGAAGGCGAATGCGATGTTGGCGAAAGCATGAAGGTTTTCGGAGGCAGAATATGAAACGACGCAACGCATTAAAAATATTGTCGACATCGGGCGCGCTGCCGTTGATGTCGGCAATTCCACATTTACTCCATGCGCAGTCTTCCAATATTCAATCCCCGCAAAACATGCTTACCCGACCTATTCCCTCCAGCGGTGAACGGCTTCCCGTCATCGGACTCGGTACCTGGCAATCGTTCGATATCGGTGCCGATGCCGCCGCGCGTGCGCCATTGGAAGAAGTGTTGCGCGCGTTCGTTCAGCTTGGCGGAAAGCTGATCGACTCCTCTCCCATGTATGGGCGTGCGGAAACCGTCGCTGGCGATTTGATCGCAAAGATCGGTGCGCGCGAGAAATTATTTATCGCAACCAAAGTGTGGACTAGTGGCAAGGACGCGGGCATCGCGCAGATGGAGGATTCGATCGCAAAATTGCGCGCGAAGCCAATTGATCTTATGCAAGTCCACAATCTGCTCGATATGGAAACGCAGCTGCATACGCTTGCCGATTGGAAAAAACAGGGCAGGGTGCGCTATATCGGTGTGACGCATTACACGCCAAGCGCCTACGCGGCGGTGGCCAAGGCGATCGAGGCGCACAAGATGGATTTTTTGCAAATCAATTATTCGGTCGGTGAGCGTGAGGCCGAGAAACGCCTGCTGCCGATGGCACGCGAACGTGGCATCGCAGTGATCGTCAATCGGCCCTTCGCCGGTGGCGGGTTGATCCGTCGATTGAGTTCATTGCCGGTGCCGGCGTGGGCGGCCGAAATCGATTGCGCGAGTTGGGCGCAGTTGCTGTTGAAGTTTGTGGTGTCGCATCCGGCGGTGACATGCGCGATTCCGGCAACGTCGAAGATTGAACATTTGCGCGACAACATGGCGGCCGGCAGCGGGAGAATGCCGGATGAAAAGATGCGGGCGTTGATTGCGGCGGCATAGGAATGGTTGTCGCCCCGGACAAGTTCCGGGGCCCAAGCCAATGATGCCGGAATTGGGCCCCGGAACTTGTCCGGGGCGACAAAGCTGAGCATTGCCTCCCGCTAAATCCAGTTTTTAGCGACCCACGACCAGCCAAGCGCGACCGCCAAATAGCGCGCGCATTTCCCCAGTGCCAGCATCAATAGCACCTGCCACGCGTTGATGCGCAGCCATCCTGCCGCCACGCAAAGCGCGTCGCCGACAATCGGCACCCACGACAGCAACAACGCCCATTCGCCGTAGCGCGTCAACCATGCGAGCGCCTTGCCCTCGATGCGTTTGGGGAATGCGCGGCCGATCGCGTAGAAGGTCATGCCGCCGAGCGTATTGCCGAGGGTCGCGACGATGATCGATTCCCAAAACAGCGCGGGGAATTTTGCGAGCACTGCGATCAGTACGATTTCGGAATTGCCGGGCAGGACAGTGGCCGAGACAAACGCGGAAAGAAAGAGGCCCCATAGCCCGGCGTCGGGCGAGAAATCAAACAAGGGAATGCAAACAAGCAATGATCATCGGATGGTTTGTTCGCACAGGTAGGGCGGATTTATCCGCCAAATAATGATTAAGGGTCAGCGGCGGACTAGTCCGCCCTAGTGTGCCCGGCAGGGGCATGTACAAATTACCTGAAAGGAGGTAATCGCGAGCAGTGACAGCAAGCGTAGCGAAACCCAAGGTGGACGCCGCGAGGCCAAGCTGAAAGAAGGGCGTAGCAAAGACACGACCGCACGAACAGAAACAGGCAGTGAGGCCGGATGTGGGCGATGAGCGTGCTAGGAAACGCGAAATCCAACCGTTACCGAAAGTCACATCAGGTAGAGCCTGGCGACACGGGTCGATTGTACATGTTCTTACCCGGGGAGAGCTTCTCCGCGAGAGCGGGCAAGCAGTCAATAGAGGCCGTAGTAGCGTAGATGTCTGGTGAAAGGCAGACGGAGCGAAGGGCCGAAGAGTCACGAAAGAGCCACATGTTCAATCTCAAGGCAACAGGCGCGCAGGTCGTTGCAACGGCTTGGAGCGGCAACAGCGGCAGCTACCGAACCGGCGCGTCCGACGTGGGCAAGTGGAACTTGTCCATCCAGATGCGTGGCGACCGAGTCTTAACCTTGGCGAAACAGACAACCAGAAGGGGTTCAATGAGCAACACGGAAACAGTCACCATCGAAGCAATACTGGCATGCCACAACATGTGCGTTTCGTTGGTGGCTGGTGGAACTACTTTAGCTACGCCAACTTGCAGAAAGATCTCAACGCCCTGTCTGGCTGGATCAGGCACCACATGCGCAAATGTTTCTGGCAACGATGGCACGACCGAGCGGGGCGGCGCAATGCCTTGCGAAGGTTGGGACGTTCAAAATCACACTTCAATTTCCTTGCAATCGTCGAAAAAACATCAGGCACTCCAAAATTGTTGGCAGGAATCCGTTTCCACCAAAACGGCGTACTTGTCTGCAATTACATTTCTCGATCACGAGTACTATTATCGTTTGCAAAACGAGGGATCTCGACATCGTCAGAACCGTCGTTTCACGCAGAGCCCTCCACGGACTCGATCCGGAGATGAAACTTCTGTATTGAAATCAATCTGGAAATACCGACGCCCAATCCTTGCCCACCTTGAACTCGAATACTGCCAAAAAGTGTTGTAGAAAGTACCCACTTCGTGACAATTGTCAACATTTCAAGTGAAAGCTAAACACTAGCACTGGCGTGCCTTTCCGGCCACTACTGCCCTGTAACCCGCGCCAATGCTAGAGTTTATCTATGAAAATTCACTGGTAGATTTTGCGACTCGCGCGTATACTGGTGATTAACATTGACTCGTGAGTCTGCCCTAGGTAACATTCGTCAGACACATGAGGATTGTGAAGTAGGTTATTGTTTTGTCGTAACTAATTGTAAGAAGCACAACCCGTTTGCATTCCGTTGCCGTAACTTCCCCAAGGAGTCCGCCATGAAAAAATTTCTCACCGCGTTGATTGTTGCCGCGACCTGCTTCGCCACTTCAGCATTTGCGCAATTTTCCAAGGGTATGACCAATGCCCAGTTGGACGCTGCAGTCAAGCAGCAGACGACCGCTGGCAAGTCCTTGTCCGACATTGCCAATGCCGCCATCGCGGCGGGTGTGACCGGTGGTCAATTGGTGATAGCGCTTTTGGATGTCGGTTCGTCACCTGCCGCCGCCATTGCCGCTACGCTGCGCGCCGGGGGTGATCTCGCCCAGGTCATCAATGCAGCACTTGCCAAGGGTGTTTCCCCGGCAGCGATTCAGGCAGCGGCCACGGGCGCTGGTGCTGCGGCCGATAGAGTGCAAACCTTGATCGCCGCCGCACAGCGTTCACCCGTCTCATCCAGTTCGTTCTTTGCATCGGGCCCGTCGAATTCGTCAAGCTCGTCGGGTAGCACCGGTTCCGGTGGTGGCGGCAAGGCGAGTGGCAGCTGATTCGCGCCGACAATTCTTTTAAGTAAATTTTGACATTCGTGTCGGGAAAAATCATGAAAAATAAACGAATCTCCCCCATCCTTGGTGCCTTGTTGGCGTCTTTTGCGTTCGGCGTTGTCGCCCAAACCACCGCTCCGGTAAAGCCCACGTATGAAATTCCGGGCGGCGAAAGCAAAGACAACGAAGACGGCCCGCGCGGCATCGCGCTGCAAGATGGCGTCGCTGTGTATCCTTGGGTCGATCTTTCTTACGGTCGCGATAGCAATTTGTTTCTCACCCGTCTGGCCCCGACCAGCTCAAACATCACCACGCTGGCGCCTGGTCTCAAGCTGGTTGCGCGCAGCAAAGCCACCACGTTTACGTTCGATTACACCAGCCGTTCCGCCAAATACGAATCCAGCCGCGCCGATAACTACAGTGACTATCATTTGGGCGGCATTGGTGAATTTGTATTCAACAGCCGAACGGGTTTGCGTTTGGGCGGTGACTACAACAAAGGCCATGATCCGCGCGGCTCCACTGATCGCGGCATTTCCGCGAAGCCGGATGTGTTCAGCAATAGTGGCCTGAATGGTTTATTCGCCTACGGCGGCAACGAGGCGAGTGGCCGTATCGAATTGGATGCCGGCAGCTACAACAAACGCTACAAAAACAATCGCGCTACCACCATCGGCAGCGATCGTGATACCACCAATTTCGGCGGTCGTTTCTTCGCGCGTTTCACGCCGAAGACGTCCTTCCTGGTTGAGGCGCGGCAAGACAAATTCGATTACAAAAGTGCTACCTCCTCATTCGATAGCAAAGAGCGCCGCTTTTTGGTTGGCGTGACATGGGAGGCAACCGCCGCCACCAGTGGTACCGTCAAGGTCGGCCAGATCCGCAAGGATTTCACGTCCAGCATCATCAAGGATTTTTCGGGTACCGGTTGGGATGCCATCGCGCAGTGGGCGCCGCAGTCGTATTCGCGATTGGGTTTAACCACCGTGAAAGAATTCGGCGAGTCCACCGGCCTGGGTGATTTCATTCTCACCAAGCGCTACGGAGTGAACTGGACGCACGATTGGAATTCGCGATTCACCACCGTGGCCAGCGCCAGCCGTGCCAAAGATGATTTCGCCAATGGCGCGCGCAACGACACCACCGATTCTTTCGGCGTGAGAATCAACTACAAAGTGCAACGATGGCTGACGCTCGGCGGCGAACTTATCAATACCGACCGTGACTCGAATAACGCCGCGTTCAAGTACAAGCGGAATATTTATTCGCTCACGCTTGGCGCAACGCTCTAAGGAACCGTCCGCTATAATCTGGCTCCGCAAGCGCTGCTTGCGGAGCCATTTTTTCAAGTCAGGTGAGATTTCTGATTAGGTATTCACCGTTCGCCCCCGGCTTCAATCAAACCGGGGCAGGCTCTGCGGTATCGAAGGGCTATTATTCCAGCAGCCCTTCGATACCTCAGGGCGAACGGCACAAAGTGCCAATCCGAACTGTTTAGAGGTATGTGATGTCATTGTTTCAACGATTTTCCTGCGTGCCGTCCGGCCTGTTCCGAGGGCTGAGCATCATCGGCGCGTGGTTGTTTGCATCGATCGCGTTCGCGGCACTTGCGCAATCATCGGCGAGCACCTCGTCTGAGTTCTCAACCTACAAACTCGGCGTCGGGGATGTCATCTCCGTGCAGGTCATCGGTGAGGACGACTTGAAGCGCGAAAAAATTCGCCTCTCCGATGCGGGTACCTTGTCGTTCCCTTATCTGGGTGAAATCCGCGTTCGCGGCATGACCGTCGGCGGCCTTGAGGAATTCATCACTAAAGGCCTCAAAGGCCGCTATCTGTTGAACCCGCAGGTCACGGTCACGATTCACGAATACCGCAATTTCTTTGTCAACGGCCTGGTCGATAAGCCCGGCGGATACCCGTACGTGCCCGGCATCACCGTGCGCAAGGCGATCTCGATGGCGGGCGGTTTCAAAGAACGCGCATCGAAAGAAAAAATCAATGTCATCCGCGAAGAAGACGTCAAAGGCATTCCGCAGCGCATCACGCTCGAAGCCGTCGTACAACCTGGCGACATCATCACCGTTGAAGAAAGCTTTTTCTGATGAATGATCGTTCGCTGACGGAAAAAGATTTCGCGGCCAGCCGGTCGCTGGTGAATCACGTTGTGCCCACGCCAATCGGCCTCGTCCAGTCGCAATTCAGCGGCGAAGGCGAAACGCTTGATCTCGTCGAATACTGGCGCTCGATCACCAAGCGCAAATGGAGCATCCTGGGTCTTGTGGTGTTGGTGTGCGTAATTACGCTGTTGGTGGTGATGTCGATGCGCCCAACTTTCCGCTCGACGGCAACCGTATTGATCGAACAGGGAAAATCGAAAGTGGTGTCCATCGAGGAGGTTTACAACTCGATTGGCGGCAACCGCGAGTATTACCAGACACAAGTGGAAATTTTGAAATCGCGCGAGCTCGCCCGCAAAGTGATTGATCGCCTGAAGCTCACCACGCATCCCGATTTCGATCCGCGCCAGCAAGAAACCAGCATGCGCAGTTACTTGTCGCCTTCGAACTGGTTCGCGACTAAAGAACCACCAACAGAGGACACTATTCTCAAGTCTGTTATCAAACAGGTTGGCGATGATTTGCAGATTCAACCGGTGCGTAACAGCCAACTGGTGCAGATCAGTTTTTCCACCTACGACAAAGAGCTCTCGGCCAAGGTACCCAATACGCTCGCCGAAGTGTTCATCGAAAGCGATCTCGATGCACGGGTGGCGATGACGCAAAAGGCCGGCTCGTGGCTCTCGGAGCGGATGAGCGAATTGCGCGTCAAGCTAGATGCATCCGAAAAATCGTTGCAGGATTACCGCGAGCGCGAGCGTATTGTCGATGTCAAAGGTGTCGCGATGTCGGGTGCCTCAAAAGCATTGGAGCAAGCGACCACTGACCTCGTCACCGTGCGCACGCGTCGCGCTGAGGCCGAGAGCTTGTTCAATCAGGTGAAGGCCGCGAGGGCCGGCAAAGCGGCGGGCGGTTATGAATCGATTCCTGCGGTGCTGCGCAATCCGACCGTACAAAAATTAAAGGAGCTTGAAGCCGAAGCCGAGCGCAAGATTGCCGATGCGTCCAAGCGTTATGGCCCCGAACATCCACGCATGGTGCAAGCCAATGCCGAACTCGCCTCCGCGCGCGACAACTCCAAACGCCAGATTGAAAGCGTGGTTGTCGGCGTTGAGAAAGAATACGAAGTCGCCCGCGCCAACGAGCAGGCGCTGGAGCGCGCGCTCGGCCAAAGCAAATCCGAGATCCAGGGCCTGAACCGCAAGGAATTCCAGTTGGGCGTGCTGGAGCGTGAAGCGCAAGGCAATAAACAGCTCTACGACATGTTCGTCACCCGCTTCAAGGAAACCAACGTTGCCGGCGATTTGCAATCCACCGTAGCCCGCGTGGTCGATCCGGCCGCAGTGCCGAATGTTGCCTACGCACCGAAGAAATTGCAGATCGTCAGCATCGCGGCTGCGGTCGCGTTGCTGATCGGCATCATGCTCTCGCTGCTGCTGGATCGCATCAGCAACACCATCAATACCGCGTCGGAAATCGAATCGCGCCTCGGCCTGCCAATGCTGGGTTACCTGCAAAAAATGGCAGGCTTCGGCAAGAAGAGCATAATCTCGGAACTTGCTTTCCTGAACGACAGCCAATCGCTATTTTCAGAATCAATTCGCACCATCCGTACCAGCGTCATGATGAGTGCGCTCGATAGTGCCAAGAAAGTCATCGTCGTGACATCGTCGGTGCCGTCGGAAGGCAAGACCACTGTCTGCTTCAACTTGGCCTGCGCGTTGGCACAAGTGAACAAATCCGTGTTGCTGGTCGATGGCGATATGCGCCGGCCGAAAATTGGCCGCCTGGTCGGCCGCGAAAAAGGTGCACCGGGACTATCCAACATGGTCTCCGGCGTCGCGCCAATCAGTGATTGCATCATCAAGCACGAGCAGGGCGGTTTCCACGTTTTGACAGCCGGTTTCATCCCGCCTAATCCGTTGGAATTGATTTCGTCGGCCAAATTCGCCGATGTCCTCGAAAAATTGAAAGAAGCCTTCGACGTCGTTCTGATCGATTCGCCGCCAGTCGGGTTGGTGAGCGATGCGCTGGTATTGACGCAAGTCGCCAACGAAGTCATCTATGTCGTAAAGGCCGATTCCACGCCGTACCAGTTGGCGCGTTCGGGCATCAAACGACTCGCGATGGTGAATGCGCCGGTGCTAGGGGTCGTGCTTAATCAGCTTGATCTGGAACGCGCGGAAAAATATTACGGCGAATACAGCGGATACGGCCGGTATAGCGGTTACAAAGGCTACGCCTATGGTTACGGTCAATCCCCCAAAGATAAAGCCGAGAAGGCCTGATTCAACGCGTTTGCAGGGGCCTGCGGGCCGATTGCTGGCGGTGTTTGGCGCGATTGCCTTGTTGGGCGTCTGCGTCATTTCCGCGCGTTGGGGAATCGCCGACCTCATTGCTGTTGATACGATTGCGCGCCAAAGCGCACTCCAGCAAATTGCACTAAAGACCCGCGAACCGGCCGATGCGGTCAAAGTAAATGCGATTCGCGATGGACTCCTCGCTGCCCAACGACTTGAAGCGGGCAATCCCACATTGGCAGAGCAACTCGGTGAACTGTACGCCGTCGTGGTCCGTGCAGAGGGCGCAGGCGGATTGGTCGGTGCACAATACGATAAATCCCTGGCGCAATATGCCAATGCAGTTTTGCTGCGGCCAACGTCGCCTTATTCCTGGGCGAATCTCGCATGGATCAAATATCAAGTTGGTCAGGCGGATGCGGTGTTTTATCGCGCAATCGAAAATGCCGCCCGCCTCGGCCCGTGGGAGCCTGAAGTGCAATTCACGTTGGTCGATCTCGGCTTCGCCATGTGGGAAGAAATGCCGCAGCGTTTGCGTCCAATAATTATCGATATTGCAAAAAATTCACAACGGCGGTACGCGGATAAGTTGGCCGCTATTGCCGCGAGGCGCAGTCGGTTGGCGCTAGTTTGCGAGTTTGAGAAATTGGTGAAGATGCCGGCGTGCATTGCGCAAAACGCCACGACCAAACCCAATACGGTCATTTCATTTTCCGTTCGCCCTGAGCCTGTCGAAGGGCGTCATGCATCCAGCCCTTCGACAGGCTCAGGGCGAACGGGGTAGTTTGGCAATTCGAAGAGCAATGCGACCAAGCCTGCAATCACACTTTCAAATCATGCCATCCCGGCGCGGACGCATGTGCAATGGCGTATGCGTACCCCCGAGCAAAAATGCGCTGTCATCCTGAGCGCAGCGAAGGATCTCGCCCACGCGACGAGATCCTTCGCTACGCTCAGAGCCTGCCCCGGACTCGATCCGGGATGACAGCGACAACATTGAGCAGGTCTGACGAATGACCCGCCAATTCGTCCACCGAGCATTTCCGTTCGACGCATTCTTTTTCTGGGCCTGGCTCGTCATTTTGCTTTGGTCGCCGATACCGCTTGGCAGCAATCGACCGTGGGCGTGGTCGCTTTTGCAAGTCGCCGCATGCGCGCTGTCCGCGTTGTGGCTGGTGTGCTATTCGCTGCGAAAAGTCGACGTCACGGAGCCCTTCCGCCGCGCGAAGTGGTTCTTGTGGCTGCTGGTGCTGTGGCTCGCGTATCAGGCCGCATTCATCGTGCCCATGCCACGCGAATGGATTTCAATGTTGTCGCCTGAGTCTTTCGCGATGCACGCACTTGCAGACGTAATCGCCAATCCTCACGCATGGAAAACACTTTCGATCGACCCGCATGCTGCCACCGTTTCCTGGTTCAAAAGCCTGCTCTATGTACTCTGCTTTGCGCTAACGTTGCTGGTGATTGGCAACCGCAGCCGCGCCCGTCTATTCGCGACTGCTTTGGTGATATTTGCATTACTGCTCTCGGTGTATGGCCTGAGCATGCATCTCGCGGAGGTTTCACAAATCTGGTTTGGCACATCGATCCCGCATGCTTCGCAGGCAAGTGCGACGTACCCAAACCGCAATCATTTCGCCGGTTTCCTGGAAATGACACTCGCTATCGGCATCGGTCTGCTGATCGCGGGTTTGCGCGATGCCCGCGCGCAAACCTGGAAGCAGTTTCTCAAGCAGTTGCTGGAGTGGATTTTCAGCGCAAAGATGCGACTTCGATTGATGTTATGCGTGATGGTGATCGCCCTGGTTGCCACGCATTCGCGCATGGGCAACACCGCTTTCTTCGCGAGCATGATGATCGCCGGTGTCATCGGCATCGCATTGTCGCGCCACGCCACGCGCGGCACCGTCATTTTGTTGGTGAGCCTGATCGCGATCGACTTGTTCATCGTCGGTTCGTGGTTCGGCGTCGAAAAACTCGCCAACCGGATCGAGCAGACCACCCTCATGCAAAAAGGTGACGACATGACCGATTCCGTCGAATCGCGTGCCGAACCCGCCGCCTATGGACTCAACCTGATCAAAGATTATCCGCTCGTCGGCAGCGGGCCGGGCAGTTGGTACGTCGCGTTCCCGCGCTATCGCGGCGGGGATCTCGCCAACTTTTTCGATTACGCCCACAACGATTACGCGCAATTCGCGGCCGAGAGCGGCGCAATAGGTGCGGCATTACTTGCCGCAATAGTAATCTGGTCGCTAGTGGTGGCGTTACGGGCGCAACACGGCCGCCGCGATCCATTGATGCGCGGCCTGTCATTCGCCTCGATCATGGGCGTGACCGCGATCCTGATTCACTCAAGCG
>JANOKK010000098.1:0-3365 GCA_031419255.1 Betaproteobacteria bacterium | reverse complement strand
CAGCATTTCCGCTGGCATCAGTAACTGGTCACCAACTTCGCAATCTATCGCTCGGCCGATCCAATGTTTGTCAATTACATGTAGTTGTTGACTGGAATGGCCCAGAAACTGCTCTCGTACTTGCGCAGGTTGTACATCCTTTAGTTCGTTCGCGAGAATGCTGCTTATTGTTCCTAGGCCTTTCTCCATGTGATTTACGAGCGTGCGATAGCCAACTCCGAGCCAACTTGCCAAAGCATAAATTTGCTTAGGAGTAAGGGTTTGATATTTGAAGCCCCGCACGTTCATTCCAATCTCTACAGTGACTTTCGGCATTAGAAAAAACGCGGCAAAACAGTTAGCGGTGAACTCCTTCGGGTCAATCTTTCGTTGCTTGCTTCTGTCACTATTCATCTCGTCGAACTGTTCGCCATGTCCGAACGCATGATGTCCTATCTCATGGGCGCAAGTAAAATTGCGGCGACCCTGAGGACGTAAGCTCGACAAAAATATTTGTGGATTGGCGCCCGCGACATACATGCCTTCCATGGATGGAAAATCCACTAGACGAACTTCGATGCCAAGTCTTTCGGCAGCATCCAGGGGAGAAATGGATTCCTCGAACGGATGTCCCAATTGCAGGCGCAACTTTAACGCGCTAGTGATTGCGTTGGAAGCAAGGGTCTTCTTATTTTGCATTGGCAAGGCGCTTACTTTCGAAGCATTAGTAGCATTTTCATCAGCCGATCTAAGTCTTCCGGCTTCATCTTGCTGAGTTCGCGTGCAGCCATCATTAGCCGCTCATCAGTGCCTGTTTCAGCGGCTGTTCCACTGACGATCCACTCAATCGATACGCCGTAAAGTGTCGAAAAGGTCTGAAGTTCATCAGCAGAAACTTTTCGCCGACCCGCTTCTATCTCTGTTACTGTTGGACGGTGCATTCCCAGCTTTCTTGCCACCTGTCCTTGTGACAGCCCCGCCGCAATTCGCGCCTCGCGAAGGCGATCCGCAGTAGTCATGGCCATCGCCGCCTTCAATTCTTACCAATGTGGTTAAGTATCCGCGTGGCGACTTGCTTGATCGTCAATGCCTTGTCGTGCTCGACAAAGATGTTGTTGATCTTGAATTCAACTTTCAACTTCTCCTGGACAGTAATCGTGACTTCCACCGCGTTGAGGCTGTCAAAGTCAGGCAAGTCAAGAACGGGTCTGGTGTCGGAAGTGACTGGTAGATCGGGTCGCCCACTCTTAATTTGGAGTTCGCGCACCGCGTCTATCAAGATCTTTTCAAGTTCCGTTTGGTTCATACGACCTCCTAAGAATTTGCATGAAATTACCGATTCGGTAAGAATATCTTACCACATGAATTCGTAATTGCAAATTCGAAAAGGATTCACAAAGGGCCGTCACGCAATATTTGAGCGCGCATCTTGTTCTAAACATCAGTGATACAGCGATGGCGAATGGCGAAGTTTTCTTTTTTCCACGCTCGCCTCCCTTGTTGCGGCGAGTCACCAGTCTACGAGTAAAAAGGGGCCGTGATCGATTTGATTTCTTGAAACTAAAAAATATTCGAATGCAGCTCATTTCTTTCATGTCAGCGTCGTCAGGAAATGCGGGGCGATATCGCCAATATGGCGGGCGTGAACATGTGCTACGCGCGCGTCCTCGCCGCGGATCAGGTGTTCACAAATCTTTGAGTTGAGTCACCTGGCAAACTCTTTGAAGCCTAAGTTCAGCATCGGGCATGTTTGCGTGCGCTTGTTGGCGCAGCAGTTCGACGGCCGCAAAGCGCGCCTCGGGGGGCTGCGCGAGCCAGTAGGCAAGATCGCTTGGCGGCGACTTCATCGAGGATTTTTTCACGACTTTCTGCATGCGCAAAGTATAGCAGCGCGTGCCGGGCAACCGGTGCATACCTGGCAGGACGAACGGAATCGAAGGCAGTCCAAAATTCCGACTGAGCACTCGGCTTGGCGGCAAGTCGATTGCCCTTGGCGTGTGTAGTTGTGTGTATACTCTCACCATGTCCAGCGACGAAATTATCAAGCTCCTGAGAGCGGCGGGTTGGCGGAAAGCGCATCAAAAGGGGAGCCACACGCAGTTCAAACATGCTTCGAAGCCGGGCAAGATCACGGTGCCACACCCGAAGAAAGATTTGCCGCTCGGCACGGCGAAAGCAATCTTGAGACAGGCAGGACTTCCATCATGAAACTTTATCCAGTCATTGTTCACAAGGACGCCAAGTCCGCATTTGGCGTCATCGTTCCGGATTTGCCGGGATGTTTTACGGCGGGGGCGACGCTTGACGAAGCGTTGCGCAACGTGCAGGAGGCGGTCGAGGCCCACCTGCATGGCGAGGATATTGCGCCGGAGCCGACTCCTCTGGATATCTGGAAAACGAGGCGCGAGTATCGCGATGCTTACACGTTCGCCCTGGCGCCGGTTGATTTGTCGGTCATGAATGACTCGACGGTGCGGGTGAATATCACGGCGCGAAAAAGCGAGCTCGCGATTGTCGATCGTGCGGCCAAACGCGCGCATATGGATCGTTCGGCGTATCTCGTCGTATCGGCAATTGAGAAAGCAAAAGCGGTATCGACCTTGACAGTTGCCTCCGCAAAAACTTCTGTGAAAAAAAGCAAAGCGTAGGCGAAAAATCAGTCAATGTCGCCAAGCGGCAAAGGGACTTCCGAAACCCGTCGTTCCGGCGCAGGCCGAAATCCAGTCCTCCGTAACCTTCCAAAATTACGATGGGCTGGATTCCGGACTGCGCCGGAATGACGAAAAACTGGAGGTGAGCGGAAGTACCCGGTAGGCCAAACGCAAGCACTGTAGCGGCGTCCCGTGGCATTTCGCGCGGGAAGCCGCGCCAGTGTTTGACTTTGAGACCCTGGAAACATGCGCAAGCGTTGTATCGGTGGACCTCTGCCCCTTAATAAGGGGCCGTGGTCGAATGGCACTTGCTTAGGGTGTCTCCCCGGACTTGTTCCGGGGCCCAATATCGTCGGAATGATCAATTGAACAAAATTAGGCCCCGGAACAAGTCCGGGGAGACAGTCTTATCGTGCCCGCGAAAGCGCGAGTTTCTAGTGCCATGCCTGCATCAAATCCTTAAGTAAGTGCCATTCGGGCCGTGGTCGATTTGATTTCTTGAAATTGAAAAATATTCGAATACTGTTCGTTTCTTACAAGGCAGCGTCGTCAGGAAATGCGGGCGATATCGCCGAAATGGCGGGGGTGAACATGTGCTACGCGCGCGTCGCCGCCGCGGATCAGATGTTCACAAGTCTTAGAGCTGAACAACCTTGCAAACTCTTTGAAGTCTTTGTTCAGCATCGGGCATGTTTGCGTGCGCTTGTTGGCGCAGCAATTCGACCGCCGCAAAGC
>JANOKK010000097.1:0-1697 GCA_031419255.1 Betaproteobacteria bacterium | reverse complement strand
ATGCCGCACGGGCCGAAGCCGACAATCACAGGACGATGGCCAGACGCGGAACCCGCCTTCGCGTGGCCGATGAAGTGATAGCCCGTATCCGGCGAAACCTTCACGGCGGCATCGCTACGCAATGCGTTCAACACGAGTGCTTCGTCGCGCACCGAAACATCCACGCTGTAGACAAACAACATCGCGTGCTTCTTGCGTGCATCGTGGCTGCGTTTGAATATCGTATAACTCAGCAGCGCCGCCTTCACGATGCCGAGCTTTTTCAGGATCGCATTTTCAAGTGCGATCTCGTCGTGATCGAGCGGCAGACGGATTTCGTTGATTCGTAGCATTGCGAACGCGCGGGGTAGAAACGCGCAAGCATAGCACCCTCACGCAGCAGGCAATTTTCATAGCGAAAAACATCATACATCGCCATTTGGCGGGGTGTTACAGGCAAAAAATGCCTAAACACCCCGCCAGTGCTAGAGTCTCTTGAGCAAATTAACGTACTCTGATTCCCGATAGCATCGGGCGCAATTGCACAAAATTGAAGCCCTTCCCTGCGAAGGCGGGGGTCCAATCAGGCCAATTGTCAGGCAGTCGCGCACTTGGATCCCCGCCTGCGCGGGGAAGAAATCTCATGAGCCATTTGTGAAATCTTTACTTGTTTTGGCGCGACATTAACTTTGCCGGCAACAACCCCAACACCATCGCCACACCAATCAACACAATGGCGCCCCCAAATATCGCGCCGCCGTTCAAGGTCTCGCCGAAGAAGATCACGCCCCACGCGCAGCCGAATACCGGAATCAGAAACGTCGCCGATATGGCGCGCGTTGGGCCGAGATCGCGTATCAATCGGTAGTACAGGAGGTATGCAATTGATGAACAAATCACGGCAAGCCCCAGCATGCAGAGCGCCACATTGAGCGGCGGCATCACTGGCGGAATCGCCATCAGGCCAAGTGGCGACGTTACCAGCGCAGGCAAAATCAGCGCGCCCACCGCCATGCCCATGGTCGGTGCGTTATGCGCATATTTTTTCGTGTAGACGATGATGTAGCCGTAGGAAATCGTCGCGAGTACGCAGGCGGCGGCGGCAATCAGCGTTTCGGTGCTCAGCGGCACCGGCCCCAGATTGACGATGGTTGCAACACCAATGAAGCCGAGCGCCATGCCGAAGAGGCGCGGCGCCGTCAGGCGTTCGCCAAGCATCAATGCCGCGAACAGTGCTGCGAAAAACGGCGACATGGCATTCAGTATCGCGCCGTAACCTGCGGGTAGCGTCTTCATCGCGAAGGCGAACAAGGCAAATGGCAACGCCGAATTCAATAGTCCGATAAACAAATATTTTTTCCACCAGCGACCAAATTGCAAGTCTTCGCGCGTCGCGAGCGCATAGGCGAGCAGCAACAATCCTGCGATCAATATGCGCAGCCACATGGTGCCGATGCCGCCAAACACCGGGGCGACCACGCGCATGAACGCAAATGAGCCACCCCAAATCGCAGCGAGGCAAATAAGACGGACAATATCGGCGGTTCGCATGGGTGGGGTTAGCGCGGGTCGGGAAATGGGGCAGGGCGGGCAAAAAACGTAGCCGAGTATCGCACAGGGAAATTCCGCTCGGCAGCGCGTTTAAGGCACCAAATTATCGGTTTCGGTTCCGCCTCAATGCTGTTCGCATAGTCATATGTTCACCGTTCGCCCTCAGG
>JANOKK010000096.1:0-1262 GCA_031419255.1 Betaproteobacteria bacterium | reverse complement strand
TTCGGATCTTTCGACACCGTTTCATACGGCCCTTCCGCGAGCACGCTGCCGCGCGCGAGCACGGTGATCATGTCAGACAAATTCGCGATCACGCTCATGTTGTGTTCGACCATCAGTACGGTTCGATTGGCCGCCACTTTGCGGATCAATTCGACCACGCGGCTGACATCCTCGTGGCCCATGCCTTGCGTGGGCTCATCGAGCAACATCAATTCGGGATCCAGCGCGAGCGTCGTGGCGATTTCGAGCGCACGCTTGCGGCCATAGGGAAGCAATACGGTTTCGGTATCGGCGAACGAGGCCAAATCAACCGACTCCAGCAACTCCATCGCGCGATCGTTTAGAGCATGCAAGGTCGATTCCGGTTTCCAGAAATGAAAACTGGTGCCGAGATTTCGCTGCAACGCGACGCGCACATTTTCGAGCACGGAGAGGTGCGGAAATACGGCCGAAATCTGGAAGGAACGCACCATACCGCGCCGCGCGATCTGCACCGGCTTTTCGGCGGTGATGTCGTGGCCGTTGTAAAAAATATGCCCGGAGGTGACGGGTAGAAATTTTGTCAGCAAATTGAAAACGGTGGTCTTGCCTGCGCCATTGGGGCCGATCAGCGCGTGGATCGAGCCGCGCCGAACTTTAAGATTCACGCGATCCACCGCCGTGAATCCCTTGAATTCCTTGCTCAGATCCCGGGTCTCGAGAATGATTTCTGGGTTCATTTTTGCGTGGGAAATGGCGACGAGGAAAGTTTCATTGATCGGCGAATTCTAGCATCGTTGATGGCCGCGCCGAATTGCCCTGGGGCAGTATCCGGCGTTGGTGGGTTCGAGGTTGGGGCGATTCAAATTGCAACGGCAGGCCTTACTCCAATTGCGATTCAAAAGTAAAATGTCATCCTGAACGACGTGAAGGATCTCGCCATGACAAGATCCCTCACGTCGTTCAGGATGACATCAATATTGGATGAGAAATGGAATTAACAAGGAGAATCAAAACTCTAGGCGTGACGGGGCTTTCCAGCCATTTTATCGCCATGACCCTCGCCAGTGCTTGGGTTTGACCTTACCAATTCAGCTACTGGCGCTTTCTTTCCGCTGACGCAGGCAATTATCCGCTGCAACTGGTGAGGAAAAATCGCGATGTCGCCTGACTGAACCACCGGCAACCGGTACCCGATAACTGAATCCGGTCCGGACCGCTGGCCGCAGTGGTGGTCAGGATGAATTCACCGAAGCGGCTACCCTGCCCCAGCGGGGTGAACA
>JANOKK010000095.1:0-5035 GCA_031419255.1 Betaproteobacteria bacterium | reverse complement strand
ACCGTCGAATAGGTGTCTTGCTCTTCGATGTGAAAAGGCACTTTCAGCGTCTTCAAATATTCGGGAAGAATATGCTCGGGATAACCCGGATGTTTCTGGTCGAGATTGAAAGCAAACAACTCGAAAGGCACTGGCGATTTTTCGCGTAGCTTCATCAGCACATCGAGCATGCCGTAGCTGTCCTTGCCACCGCTCAAGCACACCATCACCTTGTCGCCGGCCGCGATCATGCTGTAGTCGGCAATCGCCTGTCCCACCTGACGGCGCAGGCGTTTGGTTAGCTTGTTGGCCTCGAGTTGTTTTTTTTGCGAGAGGATCGGGGCAATTGCATTCATGGGAGATATTCTACCGGGGAACCGCTTTTAGCAGCTAAAAACGTGCAAAGTCTAGAATTGGCGGGCACTTTAGACGGTTTATGCTCGGAAAAGCCCGTCAATGCTAGGGTTTGTTCAATCGCGCAACAATCATCTGCATTACTTGTCTTCCTGAGCAAAGCGAAGGATCTCGTCATCACATAACGAGATCCTTCGCTTTGCTCAGGATGACACGCTACTTTTTTCAGCTACTTTCCACGTAGTCGTGAAGCGATGAAGCTGCCGTGCGAATTAAAACACTTCCGCCCTCAAATCGCTTGCGATCTGCCGCCATCCACCGCGATGATCTGCCCCGTGACAAACGGGGCGTCGAACATCAAATATTTCACCGCGCGTGCAATGTCTTCAGGTGTCCCGACCCGTAGCAGCGGTGTCTGCGAAATGATTCGTTGTTGCTCCGCTTGCGGAAAAACTTTGCCACCGGAATGGCCCGCCTCCGGCCACAGTATCGCGCCGGGCGAAACACCGTTGACACGCACCTCCGGCCCCAACTCCAGCGCGAGCGAACGCGTGAGGCCGGCGAGTCCCGCCTTGGCAACGCTGTACACCACAAAGTCTTTCAACGGCCGCTCGGCGTGGATATCGACAATATTGACGATGCTGCCATGGTTTTTTTTGAGATACGGCGCGGCAGCCTGCGAGAGAAACAGCGGCGCTTTCAAATTGGAATCGATCAAGGCGCTCCAACTGTCTTCATCGATCGCACCCACTGGTGTCGCAAAAAAAGCCGACGCATTGTTGACCAATCCATCGAGGCGGCCAAACGCACTTGCCGCCTGATCGATCAAGCCTTTCAATGCGTTGTAGGCGAGCAGATCGCCCTGCAATACCGATGCCGAATGCACGCGCGCCGTGTTAAGTTCCTTGACCAATTTTTCCGCCTCGGCGCGCGAGCGGTTGCAATGCACGATCAGGTTAGCGCCCGCCGCGTGCAGCGTGCGTGCGATCGCCGCGCCGACGCGTTTGGCGGCGCCGGTGACGAGGATTGATGGCAATGGAGAAGGAGTCTGCATGGGATAATTGAAAGAGAATTTTACTCCACGCCATGCCCTCTCCTCTGCCGCGATCCCCCTCAGACACTTTGCCCAAGCCCGATGGCGCGGCGCTGGCGCACACCGAAAGTTGCGCCGCGATGTTGCGCAGCGAAATCGTGCGCGCGGGTGGCTGGATTTCGTTTTCGCGTTTCATGGATCTTGCGTTGTACGCGACCGGTCTCGGCTATTACGCGGCCGGCGCGCGCAAGTTCGGCGCGGACGGCGACTTCGTGACCGCTCCGGAAATTTCGTCGCTGTTCGGCAAGACAATGGCGAATTCGATCGCGGCGGTATTGCGCCAAACCGGCGGCGACGTGCTGGAACTGGGGCCGGGTTCGGGGAAACTCGCGAAGGACGTTCTGCTCGCGCTGGAAGAAATCGGCGATGACGACGTGATGCCGCACCGCTACTGTCTGCTGGAAGTCAGCGCCGACTTGCGTGCGCGCCAGCACGACGCACTCGCCACATTGCCCGCAAGTCTCGCAGCACGTGCCGAATGGCTGGATGCCTTGCCGGAAAATTTCACCGGCGTGATCATCGCCAATGAAGTGCTGGATGTGATTCCGGTGCATCTTGTCGGATGGCACGGCGGTGAAGAGTTTGAACGCGGTGTGGCGCTCTGCGAAGGCGAATTTGCGTGGCAGGACGTACCTGTGGCAAACACGGAAATAGCGGTGCGGCTCGAGACCATACGAAACAAATATCTCAATAGTCCGCCGGTCGAGCACTATCTCACCGAAATCGCACCTGCCGTGCCCGGCCTCGTCACCAGTCTGGCGGAGTCCCTGAAACACGGCGCGTTACTGCTGATCGACTATGGTTTTCGCGGTGCCGAGTATTACCACCCCAGCCGCGACATGGGCACACTGATGTGCCACTACCGCCACAACGCGCATCCCGATCCATTTCTGTTCCCGGGTCTGCAGGACATCACCGCGCATGTTGATTTCACGGTCGTGGCAAACGCGGGTATTGGCGCGGGGCTTGATCTTGCGGGCTACACAACACAAGCAAATTTTCTGCTCGCGAGCGGCTTGACGGCGTGCCTGGCAGCCGTCGACGCCCGCGATACCGCAAAGTATTTGCCACTCACCAATCAAGTGCAACGGCTGGTCTCGCCGGCGGAGATGGGAGAATTTTTCAAGGTGATCGGGTTTACGCGGGGAAATGTGTCGATCCCTGCGTTTTCGACAGCAAGGGCGCTGCCGCTTTGAAGTATTATTGTGGGCTTGCAGCTTGTTGACGTTTGCTTCGCCATTACGTATGCGGCGGATAACGAAACACTTCCTCCTTTGAAAAGGAGGATTGAGGAGGATTTGGGATCGTCCTGAAACACTGGCGACCGAAAATCTCCCTCAATCCCTCTTTAAAAAGAGGGAAGTGCTCCGCAATTTGCGCTGCGGCAAATTGAATGTCGAAGGTCGACAAATTGCAAATGCCCGGAAGACAAACTCCGGACTATTGAATCTTGGGAGACTCAAAAAATGGCGCAAAGAATCGGCGTACCAAAAGAAATATTTCCCGGCGAAAAACGTGTCGCCACTGTCCCCGAGGTGGTCGAGAAACTGATCAAGCTCGGCTTTACCGTCAGCGTTGAATCCGGCGCGGGTGACGCCGCCAACGTGAGTGACGACGCGTATCGCGCGTCAGGCGCGACAGTCGTCGACAACGACGCCAAACTGTGGGCCGAATCCGACATCATTTTCAAGGTGCGCGCACCCAGCACCGACGAAGTAAACGGGATGCGCGAAGGGCAGACGCTGATCTCGTTCATCTGGCCCGCGCAGAATCCCGAGTTGATGAAGGCAATGGCGGCGAGAAAGATCACCGTGCTCGCGATCGATTCGTTGCCGCGCACGCTTTCGCGCGCGCAGAAGATGGACGCCCTGACCTCAATGGCGGGTGTCAGTGGTTATCGCGCGGTCATCGAGGCGGCCAATGCGTTCGGGCGCTTCTTCAGCGGCCAGATCACCGCCGCCGGCAAAGTGCCGCCGGCGAAAATATTCATCGCCGGCGCAGGTGTGGCCGGCCTCGCCGCCATCGGCACGGCGGCCGGCATGGGCGCCATCGTACGCGCCAACGACACGCGCGCCGAAGTGGCCGACCAGGTCAAATCGCTGGGCGGCGAATTCGTCAAGGTTGAATACGAAGAGGAGGGCTCGGGCGGCGGCGGCTACGCCAAAGTCATGTCGGAAGGATTCCAGCAAGCGCAGCGCGAAATGTACGCCCAGCAAGCCCGCGAAGTGGACATCATCATCACCACGGCGCTCATTCCCGGCAAGCCCGCGCCGCGCCTCATCACCGCGGAGATGGTGCAATCAATGAAGCCCGGCAGCGTGATCGTCGACATGGCGGGCGAGCAAGGCGGCAACTGCGAATTAACCGAGCCGGGCAAAGTGGTGGTGAAGCACGGCGTCACCATCGTCGGCTACACCGATTTGGTGAGCCGCATGGCCAAGCAATCTTCGACGCTGTATGGCACCAATCTGTTTCGTGTGTCCGAGGAATTGTGCAAGACCAAGGACGGCATCATCAACGTCAACATGGAAGACGACGCGATTCGCGGGCTCACGGTGATCAAACTGGGCGAGGTTACGTGGCCACCGCCACCGCCGAAAGTTGTCGCTGCGCCGCCCGCCGCCAAATCGGCAGCAGCACCGGTTCCCGCCGCAAAAAAAGGTCATGGCCACAAAAGCGCGCCGATGGCCGCGCAATCATTAACGATCATGTTTGCGGTGGCAGCGGTGGTGTTCTGGTTTATCGGTGCCTATGCGCCGCCTGCGTTCCTCGGTCACTTCACGGTATTCGTGCTCGCGTGTTTTGTGGGTTACATGGTGGTCTGGAACGTGACGCCTGCATTGCACACGCCGCTGATGAGCGTGACCAATGCGATATCGTCGATCATCATCATCGGTGCGCTGGTGCAGATCGCGCCGCCGGCGATGAGTGGCGTTTCAAGACCGGACGAAATCATTCGCTGGCTGGCCGTCGCCGGTATCGGCCTTACCGCCATCAACATGTTCGGCGGCTTTGCGGTCACGCAGCGCATGCTTTCCATGTTTCGCAAATAGGGGGACGAGAAAATGTCATCAAGCCTCGTCACCGTTGCCTACATCGCCGCCATCATTCTATTTATCCTGAGTCTGGGCGGCCTCTCGAATCCTGAATCGTCGCGCCGGGGAAATCTCTACGGCATGATCGGCATGACCATCGCCGTTCTCGCCACCATCTTCGGGCCGCGCGTAAGCAGTGGCGGTATTAGTTGGATTATCGGTGCGCTGCTGGTCGGCGGCGGCATCGGCATGTACCTCGCGCGCACGGTGCAGATGACGCAAATGCCGGAACTGGTCGCGTTCATGCACAGCATGGTTGGATTGGCCGCGATGGTGGTGGGTTACGCGAGTTATGTTGATCCCACGTCCACGTTGGGACTGAATTCCGCCGAACAAGCGATTCATCACATCGAGGTTTACATTGGCGTGTTGATTGGTGCGGTAACACTTTCCGGTTCGGTGATCGCGTTCGGCAAACTCTCCGGCAAGATTGGCGGCAAACCATTGCTGCTGCCCGCGCGCCACTGGTTGAATTTGATTGGCCTGTTGGTGGTGATCTGGTTCGGCCGCGAAT
>JANOKK010000094.1:0-1249 GCA_031419255.1 Betaproteobacteria bacterium | reverse complement strand
GCCACATAACCGATCACCATCAGCAACACGCCCACGCCAATGAATGACACCACGCGTTCCGTGCCGCTATTGCCGATGTCGTTCAAGAATAATTTCAACACCACTAGACCCAGCAACGCCGCCCCCGCCATCCACCACGCGCGCGATTTTGTGCGGCCCGCCGCCAGCATCAACACCAACGCTGTGGTCGTCCACAACAATGACAGCGCCGCCTGCGCGATCAGCGAATGCAATAGCGCGTGCAATTCAAATGGCACACCCACCCATTGATGCACCGTGCGCAGCAACGCGGCATTGACCCACAAGAACGCCGCCGCCGCGAACGCCAGTGTCAGGATGCGTGTCGCATCACTCGAGAGTGCTGAATTTTTGTCAATGTCGGAAATTGCCCAAACGCTTGCTGCCAACAACAGTAGCTGCGCGAGATCGAGCGGATTAAGTATAGGTAAATACGGCAATGGGGTCGAAGTGCCATCGCAAATACTATTGGCGAGCAACGTCCACAGCAATGCGAGCAACATCAGCGGCAATATGGCCCAGCGGCGGAAAATGTCGGCATGCGCCTTGAATGGCCAGATGCGCCTGACCATGCCCCAGGTCGCCACGGCAATGCCGCCAGCGACGGTGAAACCCGCAAGCGCGGTTTGCCACGAGAGTGACAAACCTGCCTCGTCAGCGCGCCGCACCGCTTCATCACCCGCCAGCCACAACCCGAGCACAAACAATGCGATGTGCTGCGCCGCTGCGGCCCAGGTAACGGACTCCCGCTCTTGCCGGAACAGTACCCACGCACTGATTGAAAACGCCATCGCCCACGCAAAAAACTGCGCGTGGCGGAACGGACTGATGCCGTGCGCGGCGAGATGGATTCCCGCGAGCAGCATCGCAAATGTCAGCAGCCATTGCGTGCGGCGCAAGGCGATCCATTGCAAACCGGTGCCCGCAAACTCAAACAGCAAAATCGAGCCCGCAACTGCCGCCACGTGCATCGCGACGTGATTCTGAGCATCAAACTGCTGTTCGATCAAACCATGCAATCCCGCAAACCACACAATCAGCGCCCAACACATCGGCACGCTGGAGAATATCGTGATCGGCGTAACGTTGGTTTCAGTCGCCGCCTTGTCGTGCAATGCATCCATGTCACGCAGCCCACGAAGGCGGTAGCGCAACGCCGCCGCCATCAATCCCGCCGCGCCGATCGCGAATACCCAGACAAACTCTTGCTTGTCGTAGCGCCACAGCGCTT
>JANOKK010000093.1:0-13922 GCA_031419255.1 Betaproteobacteria bacterium | reverse complement strand
TGTTAACTCGTAATTGTTGCCGGGAATTTTTTCGGCCGCTTCTTGCATCGCTTTCACCAAATCCGCCTTGGTTCGATTGGGATCGGGCCAGGCGGATTGCGGCTTCAACATGATGAAATTGTCGGCAACGCTCGGGGGCATCGGGTCGGTGGCGATTTCAGCGGTACCGATTTTGGCGAACATCTTGTCCACTTCCGGGAACTCCATGATTCGCTTCTCGAGCGTTTTTTGCATGTCGATGGCTTGCGTCAGACTGGTACCTGGTACGCGCAAGGCATGCATCGCAATGTCACCTTCGTCGAGACTAGGAATAAATTCGCTGCCCATGCGGCTGGCAAGCAGGCCGCTCAGCACCACTGCCACGGCGGCGGCCGTGACCACCGGCACCTTGTTCTGCATCACAAAAGCGAGCGCCGGTTCATACGCGCGCCGCGCCCAACCCATGACACGGCTTTCCTTCTCTTCCACGCGACCCGTGACAAACAGAGCGACCGCGGCAGGAACGAAGGTCAACGAAAGTATCATCGCCCCGATCAACGCCACCACCACCGTGAACGCCATCGGATGAAACATCTTTCCCTCAACCCCCGTGAGCGCGAAAATCGGCAGATTCACCAGTACCACCACGATGACGCTCACAAAACTGGGGCCAAACACTTCGCGGCTCGCCTCATAGACAACCTGAAAGCGCTCGCCCCGGTCAAGCAATCGTCCGAGCCGATATTGCGCGATGGCGAGCCGTCGCAAGCAATTCTCAACAATAATGACGGCGCCATCGACGATCAAACCAAAATCGAGCGCGCCCAGACTCATGAGATTGGCACTTACCTTGTTTTGCACCATGCCGGTGATCAGAAACAGCATGGAAAGCGGAATGACCATCGCGGTCAGCAACGCCGCGCGCCAGTTGCCGAGCAGCACCAGCAGAACGACAAGCACCAGAATTGCACCCTCGACCAGATTCTTCGCCACCGTCTGAATGGTGCGATCAACCAGCGTTGTGCGGTCGTAAACCGTTTTCGCTTCAACACCTTTCGGCAGGCTACGATTGACCTCGGCCAGCTTGTTGGCAACGCGCTGCGACACGGTGCGGCTGTTTTCGCCCAGCAGCATGAATACCGTGCCGAGCACCACCTCTTTGCCATTCTCGGTGGCCGCACCGGTGCGCAATTCTTTGCCGAGCGCGACCTCGCCGATGTCCTTCATACGAATCGGTACACCGCCCAGATTTTTGACCACGATCTCCTGGATCTCGTCGATCGTCGTCACCTGCCCCGGGGCGCGCACCAGATATTGCTCGCCACTCTTTTCAATATAGCCCGCACCGACGTTGGCGTTGTTCTTGGCAAGCGCTTCCATCACATCGTGGAAACTCAAGCCGTAGGCGACCAGCTTGCCCGGATCGGGTGTGACGTGGAACTGCTTGAGATAGCCGCCGATGGTGTTGATTTCGGTGACGCCGGGAATGTTGCGCAGTTGAGGCCGCACGATCCAGTCCTGGATGGTGCGCAGCTCGGTCGAGTCATACGCAGTGCCATCGGCTTTTTTCGCCCCTTCCTTCGGCTCGACTGTCCACATGAATATTTCGCCCAATCCTGAGGCGATCGGCCCCATCGACGGTTCGATCCCGGGCGGCAATTTGCCTTTGACCTCCTGAATGCGCTCGTTGACCAATTGACGCGCAAAGTAGATATCAGTGCCGTCCTTGAAGATGACCGTGACTTGCGACAATCCATAGCGCGAGAGCGAACGCGTCTGCTCAAGGAACGGCAACCCGGCCATCGCAGTTTCGACCGAAAAAGTGATGCGCTGTTCGGCTTCCAGCGGCGAATAGCCGGGGGCCTCGGTATTGATCTGCACCTGCACGTTGGTGATGTCGGGTACTGCATCGATGGGCAGACGCTGATAGTTGTAAACACCCAATGCGCCCATGCCCAACACAATGAGCACGATCACCCACCGCTGTTGAATGGAAAATTTCAGAATTTTTTCAAGCATTTTCTGTCCTTGACGAGTCTTGGCGGTATTTGTCTAAAGCGCGGTGTCGCCGTGCTCTTCGGTGCGAATGCGCACCACATCATCGATCGGCGCAATCGTGATCAACCCGTCGCCCGGCAGCCCGGTGTGGGCGTGTTGTTTGATGGTCTCAACGATCAACGACGCAGTGTCGTCGGGACTAACGATGATGAGCACGGCATGCTTGTGCCCGCCAAGGCCCCACTCGGTGGCGTGATGGGCGTAGCCCGGCTCACGACCTCGGCTCTCGCCCTGCCCACGCAACACGGTGCAGCCGGGGAAATGCTTCAGTTCGTGCAACGCTTGCTCGACTTTTTCCAGCATGTGCGGCTGAATGAACGCGGTAATTTGTTTCATGGCGTGCTCCTCAATGATCGTGGCTGGCACCGGCTTTGCCGATGTCCGCCTTGATGATGAAACTATTGCCGGCGGCATATTTCTCGCCTGCGTTCAGGCCCTTGAGAACCTCGACCATCTTGCCGTCGCTGCGGCCCAGTTTCAGCGGTCGCGCCTCGAACACGTTGTCATACCGACCGAAAACCACCGACCAATCTCGCAGCGTTTGAATTGCCTCCACCGCGACGGCGACCGGCACCTCGTCCTCAGTCGATACGACCTCGATATTGACCGGCAGTCCGGGCCGCCACGCGCTTTTCGGATTGGGCAACACCACGCGCGCTCTGGTGGCACGCGTCTGCTCGCCGGCCAGTGCACCCACATACGAGACCGTGCCTTCGGTACTCGCATTGAATTCGACCGATTTCACGGTGACCTTTTGGCCCACACGAATGACGTTCATATCTTTCGCGTAGATGGTCATCTCCGCCCAGACGCTGGTGAGATCCGCCAGCGTAAAGATGTTGGCGTCTTCCTTGATGGCCTGTCCGACGGAAATATTTTTCTCCACGATCGTGCCGTCGATCGGCGCGCGAATTTCAAAGCGTGTCAGGTTGGCACCCGCCCCTGCGGGAAGGCCGCCCAGCGACGTGAGCTTTTGTTCGGCTCCTTGCGCGGCGATTTCTGCTTCGTTCATGGCGTTGCGCGCGAGCAGAAAATCCTGCTCGGCGGTAATCTTTCCCTCCCACAGTTTTTTCTCGCGCTCATAGGTCGTTTTGGCCAGCGCCAATCGCTTTTGTGCGGCCAGAAATTCGCCACGCTGATCGGCGAGTGCAGGGCTGAAAATGACCGCCAGTACTTGCCCTTTCCTGACGCGATCCCCGGCATTGGCGGCGACCGACTCCACCACACCCGCCAGTCGCGGCACGATCAGTACCGTTCGGTCGCCATTGAGTTTGATTTCTCCCAGCAATTGCAGGGAGGACTTTATTTTCGCGGGGCCGGCGGTCTTGATGTCGATGCCGGCCTGTTTGATTTGCGCGTCGGTCATCTCGGTGCGCGCCTCTGCCTGCACGTACGCGAAGCGGTGGGTTTTGCCGTCGCGCTGTGCGGCAATCGTTACCTCAAACGAATGCGGCTCCTCGACGACTGCATTGGCTTTCAGGTAATCCTTGACCTTGACGAACGTGAACTGTTCCGGCTTGCGACCAAGGCGCTCAACGATGACCGTTGCACTGGTGGTCGATGGGTCAAGTGGCTTGCCTTTGAGAAAGGTGTAGAGCCTGAATTCCGGCTCGGTGCCCTGCTCGAAGATGGTGACTTCGAGACCAAAGTCGCCGTCGGCAAACAACTTGCCGGCGTGCGGGCCTCTTTTGGCTTCACCGGCGTCGGAATGCTCCTTGCCTGCGGCATGGCCATGTTCATCGGTCGCCGGTTTGGCGCGATTCATGCCGAGAATAAGAACTGCTGCAATAGCGCCGACCGCGACGATGGCGGCGACAGCGATGGATTGTTTACGTTTCATGTTGATTTTTCCGCTATGGGTTCATGAGAGTGGCGCGCTCTGCCTCAATTGGTTTTAAGCGGCTCACCAGTCAGACGTTCGATATCGGCAACGGCACGGTGAAATTCCGCCAGCGCTTTCACGTACTGTTGATTGGATTGAAACAGCGTTCGCTGCGCGTCGATGGCATCGAGGAAGCCAAACTTGCCGAGTTGATAGCCGGTCGTCGCCGCATCGAAGGCGCTCTTTGCGCCGGGCAATAGTTCATCGCGCAACGTTTTCACTTCCATTTCGACGGCTTTCAGGCGCTCGTACGTTTGGCCCAGTTCCGATTCCAATCGCGTGTCGGTAAAGGATTGTTCATCGCGCGCCTTCTCGACTCTCCGCAGCGCTTCCAGCACATTGCCCTGATTGCGGTCGAAGAAAGGCAGCGGGATGGACAACGTCAATAGCGGAAGGTTTTCGCGGTTCTCCTGCGCACGTTTAACGCCCGCACCGAGCGTGATGTCGGGAATGCGCTTGGCGCGCTCGCCATCGAGCAACGCACTTCGGCGCGCCACTTCGGCAATCGAGCGCACGCGTTCCGGATTGTGTTGAGCGCGACGCGTGAGCTGTTCCAATGGCGGAATGTCAACCAGCATTTCAAGGTCGCCCGCCGCCTCGGTGAATCGTGGCGCGCCATTTCCCCAGAACGCGGTTAATCGCTTTCTTGCACTCGCCAATTCGCGACCTGCCTGCTCGGCGTCGATGCGCGCGGCACCCGCTTCGAGTCGCGCTTTGGTTTCTTCCAACGGCGAGACTTTGCCAGCGGTGACGCGCTTGCAAACGGCTTCTGCGGCCTGGCCAGCGAGTGCTACGGCTTGATCGGACAGTTGCTTGCGTCGCTGGCCGGCCAACACGTCGATGAAGGCCTGTGCGGCGCGCGTAAGAACGTCGATGCGTTTTGCCTCAAACTCTGCCGTGGCGGCATCCTTGCCGAGACCTGCCGCACGAATCCGCGCGGACCTTTTGCCGCCGAGTTCGACCAACTGGCTGATTTGCAACGACGTCGAGCGCGATGGCTTGCCAACTTCTTCCCACGTTGCACTCAGTTCCGGATTCGGCAACACCTCCGATTGCAGCAATGCCGCATCCGCCGCGCCAACCTCTCGGCCCATGACGGCGAGTTCACTGTTTTGCACGCGTGCCAGCATCAACGCGGCTTTGAGTGTCAAGGGGCCGGGTGGCTCGACCGGCTTTTCAATTTGCGCGTGCGCGGTCGAAATCGACAGCAGGCACGCAACCAAAAACAATTTATTCATTGTGTCCCCACGCATAGGCCGACGAACGACGTCGGTGGAATCCGGATGGAATCCGACGAGTGGATGCCGCGCTAAATTAGCGCATTGATACCAAGCAGAACGACTCGCCGGGGCTTACAGGCGAACGTTGAGTGGCGGACGGAAGGGGTTGTCCGGAGAGCGGTAGGGAATCCGCTGGAAGTGAAAGGAAGCGGGCTCGACAGACACATGCGGCTTAGTTTCCGCCGGTACATGAAGAATCGCCGCCCCGGTCGAATGGTGACAAGCAGGGCAATCGAGGTCGCCTAATCCATTCTTGTTGTCGTTGCTGCCGTGAGATTCATCAACATGCTTGTGTGCATGGTGCCCCACATGATTTTGTGCGGCCACCGTCACTTCGTGCTGGCAATACTCGGCGACAGTGGCATAGCTCCACTGAAGCGGCAGCACGCAAAGGACGAATATGGCAATGAATCGACGCATTCAGGAATTATGCCAGACAAGCCCTGCAAGAAACTCGGCGTCTGCGTTGTCGGCATTCAGGCACGGCCCGTACCCCGCAGCAATCGCAACCCATTGGCTACCACGATCAGGCTCGCGCCCGCATCGGCGAACACCGCCAATTCGGGCATAGTTCCAATGCACTACTCTCGAGCCTAAAATCTTTCTGCGCCGCACAAACCTAGACAGTACACAATAAATTGAAAAGCCAATACGTCACTTTCAGCTTGAACATATGGATTGCAATCACTGGTTGCACGGTCGCAGCGCAGTTCGCGTGGAGCGCACCTCCCCTCGCGGCAGACGATGCCAGCACGCTATCGCCGGGAGTGTGCCAGCTCGAAATCGAGCAAAGGCAATTCCGCTATCGCATTGAGCGCGATATTGTGCCCGCGTGTAATTTCCTGTTTGATGCCGAAATCGGTGTCGGACATTTGCATGTCGCGCCCAAGGACGGACCGCGTGCGGATAGCGTCGTCTATCAATTCAAGAGGGTGATCGCGCCCGCCGATCCGAACGGGTGGGCAATCGGCATTAACGGGGCGACGGTGCGCTCTGTCAATTCGCGCGAACAATCCGGCACCCAACAGCATTACCTTAATGTCCTGTTCAGTCGGCAGTTCGGCGCGACCCTGCTGCACGCCAATATTGGTGGCGTGGCAGATCGCCAGGCTGAGCCCGGCACACGTCGAAACCGATTGACCTGGGCGCTGGCTGCCGAGCATGAAGCGACCCCGCGATGGACGCTGCTGGGCGAAGTGTTCGGACAGCGTGGCCAGCCCGAAACGGCGCAAATCGGCCTGCGCTGGTGGGCGATGCCCAAATACATTCAATTCACATCATCGCTGGGCAGCCCGCGCGGCGCAGGACGGGATGGACGCTGGGTGAGTTTCGGCGTTCGATTTGAAACCGGCGATTCCATTTTCTAGTCCGCCCTCACGCCAAGCTTTAAGCCGTGCCCATTACAGTCTTGCGGATGGCAATAAATCCGAAATTGGCGGACGTTGAGAGTGTTTGCATACCGACAAATTCGCCATCCGATCGCCTGCGCCTTCCACTGCGATTGTAGAAGAAAACAATGCGCCAGTGCTGGTGCTTGTCCGCTGGAATTTGCCGCTACGCCTGCCGTAACGTCCGATGCGTTAATGCCGGAAGCGATTTGCGGATCGTCTGCTGGTACTGCGGATTGATGCCTGCGACCACCACGCCAGACCCGCGCGGCAGATGATCCAGCACCACACCCCATGGATCGACAATCATCGAATCACCATGCGTCTCGCGCCCGTTAACGTGAAAACCACCTTGCGCGGGTGCAATCACATAGGCGAGATTTTCAATTGCACGGGCGCGGATCAAGGTTTCCCAATGCGCCTTGCCGGTGGTGGAGGTGAAAGCCGATGGCACAACAATGATGTCGACGTTGCCCATCGCGCGATACAGCTCCGGAAAGCGCAGGTCATAGCAAATCGACAAACCGATTCGGCCATAGGGTGACTCGACCACCACCACTTTGTCGCCGGCTTCAATGGTGCGTTCTTCGGAAAAATTCTCCGTTCCCAACGCCAGATTGAACAGGTGAATCTTGTCGTAACGTGCGACTTGCTTGCCTTCTTTGTCATAGACAAAACAAGTATTGCGTACCTTGTGCGGCACACTGGATTGCACCGGAATCGAGCCGCCGATCAGCCAGATGCGGCGCTTCGCCGCCGTCTCGGACATCCATTGCTGGATCGGGCCATCGCCGGGTTTCTCGCGCACCGCGATTTTGTCGGTATCTTTCATACCCATGATGGCGAAGTACTCCGGCAGCACCACAATGCGCACACCGATCGACACCGCCATATCGATCAGCCGTGTCGCTTCCTCGAGATTGGCCGCGACATTCGGGCCGCTCGCCATCTGGATCGCCGCCACACGAAAAAAAGATTGCGTGGACTGGCTGATCTTTACAAGAGCGTCGGGTATTTGGCTGGAATGACGAGTAATGATCATGGCGTTTTCTTGGCGGAATCGGCGGAAGGAGTCGGCACAATGACGGGAGAGGCTGGCGGCTTGGGCGCATTTTTCTTGACCTCGTCGACGTGCGGATCATCCCACGGCCCTGTCACCAGCAATTCATAGGATAGCGCACCCTCAAGTAATTTGGATATCGCATAGACGCCAGCACCGACGACCGGCGTCAGGAACACCGCCGCGCCGAGCGCCGCACCTTCGCCCACCAGCGGCGCGACTCTCATTTTCAAGTTTACTTGTTCGCTCGGCAATGATGCGTCGCCGGTGGTCTTGATATACGCCGCCGGCCCCTTGATTTCAAAATTATCGGTGGACATGACGCCGTTGACGATTTTGATATCGCCATCAATTTTGTTGAACGCAAGCCCTTCAGAAAAAATATCGCGAAAATCCAGCGTGATGCGGCGCGGCAACGATTGCAAACTCATCAGGCCCAATAATTTTCCGGCACCCGGTTCGATCTTGGCGAAACGCCCGTCGGCGGCGTGTACCTTGAAATGCCCGGAAAGAATATTGGTCTGAAATTGCGCCGCGTGGCCTGGCCAGGAAAGTTCGCCTTCCAGTTTTGCGTTACCGCCTTTCAGGTAATCGCCAAAACCAAATTGATTGAACAGCGCATTCAGATTCGATGTTTCCAGTTTCACGGTCATCGCCGTGCGCGAACGTCCCATTGGGCCTTTCGGATCGCTCTGCGGATCGCCATAGCGCTGCCACAAACCCTGCATATCGAGCTTTGCGTGTCCGGTGCTGATATTGAGCTGATCGATCTTCCAATTGGCACCTTGCGGGGTTGCGCGCAATTCGAGTCTGCCGAGCGCTCGGTCTTTAAACGTGAATTTTTCGGCAATGATATCGAGCGCCGGATAGTCGGGCTCCTTGCCCGGCTCAGGCACCGGGCCAGTCGTCGCGGTCGGCGATTCGTCGGCCAGCGTAAATCGCTGCAGGCGCGCGCGCACCAAGCCACGTTCGTTGAATGCTGCGGGGCGCCACGTAAAATCGCCGCTCGCTTCCATGCTATCCACGTTTAATCCCCAACCGTCTGCGCCGTGGCGGCCCTTCAGGGTCATCGGATTGAACAGGCGCCCGTAGGCCACCAGGCTACCCAATTTGAAATCGAAACCGGCAATCGGCGAATCGTTTTTTCCACCGGTGGCGTTTGCAACCGCAGTGCCCGGGGTAGTGGCAGCAGTGGGCGGATAAAACCCGTCAATGGCGACGCGCCACGCGTCAAAGTCCAGATTCGCGATGGTGCCGGTGAGCCAAGTGCCTTCCGGCACGGCGATCTCGCCAAGTGTCGCGCCGACATTGGCGATGCCACCAAAATATCCCTGCGTGTTTCCCTTCCCGTCAAACCGACGTTGAAAACGCGCGTCGATCCGCGATTCTGGATTGTCGGCAGCACCGAGCGCATTTCCCGCCAAGGCGACGCGAATTTTTTCGTTGGCAAGACCGGTATTGTTGAAAGCAACGCGCAGTTTCCGCGCTTCTTCCGCACGTTTCGCCAGCGGCGAAGGCAAATTCACGGTCACCCCCGCAAGCGTGGATTCAATTGCAACTTCAACGCCACTGCCCTTTACTGTCGTGACGCGCCCGGTGAAATCGGCCGTGCCGGTCACTTGCGCCGGCATGCGAAATGGCAGCACATCGCCCAATTGCGCGATGTCCGCGCGCGCTGCGAAATCGACGATCACCGGGTTGTCACCCGCACCCGCAATATTGATCGTCAGCGGATTGCCATATGCAGTGCCGGCGAGCGAAAAACTTTTTACACTACTTTCGGTGAATGCCACGCCGCCATTCAAATTGCCGATGTCGATGCCGCGTTCACCGAGCGGCAGTTTGGCGCGTGCGCGCGAGACCGTATATTTGCCGTTGATTTTGGCGGGTTCTTTCGTGCCCAGAAAAAATTTCAGCCCGAGTTCCAGTTTTCCCGGGCCTTCCAGGCTCACAAAGCGGGTGAACGCGCCGACGTTGTCGATGAGCGGGCTTTCTTTCAGGTAGCGCGCCGTATCTTCGGCGCGCGCGTCGGCTAATCCCTGAATCGTCAGGATCGGTGGCGAGCCGCCAAAATCATCGATGGCCACACTGGTTTGTTTCAGCGGCGCGTTGAATATTTTTGCGCTGTCCACTTTCGCGTCAAAGCTGGTGTTCTCGAATACGAGGCTGCCATTGATGTCATTCACATTGGGCCAGCCTTCGGCGTAACGATAATCGATGTCCTTGATCTTTGCATCGATGCGAAACAGCCCCCCTTTCCCTTGGCGATACGGAAAATCGTACAGCGCACCCTTGAGCGTGAAATCGGCTGACTCGACTTCGCCATCGCGTATCGCCCAGGCGATATAGTCGCGCGTATTGGCGGCGGGGTTGGGCAGGTAATCGGGTACTTTCACCGCTTTGAAATGCGCGAACTTGCCTTTGATATCGATCGAGCCTGGGCCATTCTCGTCACCTGCGCGCGCACCGTCGGATCGGTAGCGCCAATAGCGTCCGGAAAACTCTCCCGAGAGATCGTCATTCGCGAAATTGACACCCGCCAAATTGACCTCGATCGATTCGGGCGTCACTTTCCAATCGCCGGTGGCGTCGAGGATCGCAAAATCCAGCGGTGCGCGGAAAATGCGCAAAGCGTCGAGACGCAGTTTTTTTGACGCAACCGTAAAGCGCCCGCCCTTTTCATCGCCATTAACCGATCCGGAAAATCCACTGACGCCGGGAATCGCTTCGTCCGCCTGCGAACCGAATTCCGAGAGCAAACCTTTGACTTTGTAACTCAAGGGCTGCTCGATAAATCCACTCCACGAGATTGCCATTTCACGCACTGCGCCGCGCGGACGGAACCGCGCCGCGACTGCGCGAATTTCTTTACCGACCGGAAAATACTCAAGCAATGCCGTCATCGCCTTGAGATCGATCGCATTCGCCGTGATTTCGCCCGCAGCCCCCGCTGGCATGGCAGGATTTCCCGTGTTGGTCAGCGTTACCGAAAAATCAGCCGGCGGCGAACTCACGCCCTCGCGCGTGCGGAATTCAAGTGCCCTGCTGCGCAAGGTAAATCCACCATCGTGCGCCACATATTCAATGCGACCGCCGAGTTTGGCGATGTGCAGCGGTGCCAAATCGGCCGCCAATTGCGCACGCGCATTCACGATATTCACGTCGGCGGTGATCGCGCGGATCGGGTTGGCGGCAGGTGCTGCGCCAGCGCCGGCAACCGGATTGGCACCGGCAGCGGTATTATCAATCTCCACCCAGACGCGCACATTGCCGACCCCCGATTGCATGGCATCGGGCAGCGTCATGTGCTCGCGTATCTCCGCGAGATTGGCATCATTCAACATTGCATAAGTAGTGCCTGACAGCACCCAGCGCGTGCGGCCATTTTCGGTAGTGTCCCGTTCCCGTCCGAATTTAAGCGCGCCGCGGACTTCAACTCTCTTGGCGATCCCATCGCTGGGCGTTGCGACAAAACCGAACGCGTGGCCGCCGAGGCGTTTTTCGAGTGTCAAACTGACATCGGTGAATGCCAACGTCCGATCCGGCGCGAGTTCATCGATCCACGAAAGCGAGGCATTGTGAATCGAGAGGCCTGGCTGCTCCAGCAGTGCCTCGATCAGACGCCCGTCATCTTCGATTTCCGTCGGCGGATTAAGCGCGCGACCGGCAAAATAAATCAGGCCATCTTTGCCGCGCGACAGTGCTAACGCCGGCCCCGAAAAGGCGACGTCGGCAAAGCGAATCTGCCCCGCAAACAATGACCACCACGACAGCGACGCATGGACATGCGGCAAGCGCAGCGCTTCGGCACCGGCTTCGCGCCGCGTTGCACTGGCAGGCTCGCGCAACACCACATTTTCCAATTCAACATAGGGCCGAAACCCCGACCATCCACCGCGAATCGCACTGGCCGATACATCCATCCCGCTCGCGGCGGCAACACGCCCGACTATGTCGCCCTGATAGCGCTCAATATTGGGCATAACGGCGTACTTGACGGTCAACACCAGCGCAACCAGGATGATCGAGGCGACGACTGCGCTCCAGCACAGCACCTTGGTGAAGGTCTTGCCAAGATGGAACACGACTTTTTTGATTTTCTTGATTCCTAATTGCTGGCGCGGTGATGTTGGGGGGCTTACATGCTATTTTAACGGTGCCCCGTCCGATTCGGACAATCACCCCCATTCCAATGCCCACACCCTCATTCGACGCTCAAATTGCCAAAACGTTTCGTGCCTCGCGCTACGCCGAACGAATGTGCGTGGCATACAACGGCCTGATCGCAACGCTAAAAGGTGCTGTCGGTACGCCGTTCACCGCGAAAGCGATGCGCGCTTGGCTGAGTGAAGTCACGGACGAGGCGGATTTTCACGCCCGCTTGAGAAGCCTGCGTCGCACCGTCATGATTCACACCATTTTTCGAGATGTGAATGGACTTGCGCCGTTTACCGAGGTGGTAGAGACCATTACCGATCTGGCGGAAGTCACCCTCGGTGCCGCGCAACGCTTCCACACGCGGGCGATGGCCGAGAAGTTTTCCCTTGACGCTGCCGATGCCGAGGCCGCGCAACTGATGATTGTCGGCATGGGCAAATTAGGCGGGCGCGAGCTCAATGTTTCATCCGACATCGACTTGATTTTCGTTCACGCCGAGGACGGCAACGCGAATCGACAGCGTTCGTGGCATGAGTTTCATTCCGAAGTCGGCAAACGTGTGATCCGTGCGCTGGATCAGGTCGGTGGTGATGGCTTTGTTTTTCGAGTCGACATGCGCCTGCGGCCATTCGGCGCAAGCGGCCCATTGGTATCGAGCCTTGCGTCGCTGGAAAATTACTTCATCACCCAGGCGAGGCCCTGGGAACGCTATGCCTGGCTGAAGGCGCGCGCGATCACGGGTGCCACAAGCACCATCGCGAGTCTGAATTCGCTTGCCCGCTCTTTTGTCTACCGCCGCTACCACGACTATGCCGCCATCGAAGAAATGCGCAGCCTGCATGGACAAATCCGCGCCGACGCCACCAAGCGAAACCGGCTCGACGATATCAAAGTGGGTGTCGGCGGTATCCGTGAAATAGAATTTGTGGCGCAACTGTTTCAATTGATTCGCGGCGGTCGCGAGCCCGCGCTGCAAACGCGTTCCACCCGCAAAGCACTGTCGCAACTTGGCGCACTGCACATTTTCACCGATGCGCGAATCGCCGCCTTGCAGGCCGCCTATATTTTCCTGCGAAACCTGGAACACCGATTGCAATATCTGGACGATCAGCAAACGCAAACACTCCCGGCAAACGATGATGATCGCCAACGCATTTCGGACGCGATGAATTTCACCGATTGGACCGCTTTTTTGACTGAACTTGACCGGCATCGGGCAATCGTTACCGGCGAATTCGAGGCGCTGTTTGCGGCACCTGCTACCAATGAAAAAACATCGACACCCAAGCCAGAGAACGATACGTCCGGCCTGCAAGTGCGCACCATTGCCGCCGAATTGGGAACGGAAAATGCCGAACTGATCGGCACTCGCATCGACACGTGGCTCGCTTCATCGCGCACGCAAACGCTTTCCGCCAAATCGCGCGCACGCATGGAAGCGCTGATTCCCTTCGCGTTAAAGGCGGCATTGGTGCAGGATCACGCGCCCGCCACGGCGGTGAAAACTTTTTTTCGGCTGTTTGATCTCATTGAAGCCATCGACAAGCGCGAAACCTATCTCGCACTATTGATTGAATATCCGCAAGTGCTGGAGCGGGTCGCGCGCATCGCCGCCAATAGCGCCTGGGCGGCCGAATTTTTGCGCCGGCACCCGATCCTGCTCGACGAATTGATCGCACCAGCGGAAAAAAATGCCGCGCTCGATTGGCGTGCCGAGGGTGCTGAGCGGCACGCGCTGCAAAACGCGTGTGATGGCGCGGACGGCGACATAGAAAAACAGTACGAGCTATTGCGCCACGCCAAACAAGTCGCCACGCTGAAACTCAATGTAGCGGATATTGAAGGCCGCCTGAGTGTGATGGCGTTGTCCGATGAGCTATCCGCGTTGGCCGACATGCTGCTGGATGTCGCGCTGGTGCTGGCGTGGCGAGCGCTGTCGACAAGCACGACTCGCGATGAACGCATATCTGACTCCGCGCAGCAGACTCCATACCAATGGCACTCTCCACCCGGTTTTGCCATCATCGGTTACGGCAAACTTGGCAGCAAGGAATTGGGTTATTCCTCCGATCTCGATCTGGTTTTTTTGTTCGACCCCGCCAGCGGTATCGAACCAG
>JANOKK010000092.1:0-5976 GCA_031419255.1 Betaproteobacteria bacterium | reverse complement strand
GTCTCCACATCCGGAATGTGATTGAACGCGATCGCCAGTTTGCCATGGTCCATCGCCCGATGCGCTCCGCCAAAATACGCGGCGCGCTTGCCGAATCGGGTGTTGAGCGAGTCGATTGCCGCATTGAGTTTTTTCTTGTCGCCGGTTTGCTCAAGTTCGTCGAACAGTCGCGCAGATTGTGCCGCCTCCGACGTGAGATCGGACAACACCATGCCGACCTGCAATGGCGTCAGATGTCGTTTCTTTGGATATTCCACCCACAATTGCGTCATCGCGTGCAACAGATCCAGGGTGTCCTGCGTTTCAAGAAATCGAGTCTCTTTTTCCCATGAAGGGCCATTGAGAAACTTCACCTTGATGGCGATACGACCGGTGTAGTAGCCGGTCTTGCGCAAACGCATCGCGGCTTTCTGCGTGAGCCGGTCGAGCACTGAATAGGTGTCGTCGCGATTGCGCAATTCGGGTGCAAGTACATGCGAGTGGCTGATCGAGGCCATGCCGTGATCAAAATCATGCACTTCTTCGCCGCGCAATTTGGCGTAGAAACGTTCGCCACCGACGCCGCCCCAAACGCTGCGCAACTGCGACGGCGTTTGCGCGTACAAATCCGCCATGGTGTGGATGCCGTGCTTCAGTAGCCGCGCTTCCATGTTGCTGCCGATGCCATTCAGCGCGCGCAGCGGTAGATGCAAAATCTTGGCGGGCACATCGTGCTCTTCAAGAATCACCAGCCCGTCGGGCTTCTGCATGTCGGATGCGAGCTTGGCGAGAAAGGTATTCGGTGCGAGACCGATCGATACGGTGAGACATTCACCAACTCTTTTGGCCATGTTGCGTTTGATTCGCATCGAGAGTTCCACGGCGCGTTCTGCACTCTTGAATCCGGCCGGCAAATCGCAGACCATTTCATCGATCGACAACACCTCTCGCACCGGCGCGATTTCATCGACCGCAGCGACGGCCTTGTGGTGAAAATCGATATAGAGCTCGTGACGCGCGACCACCAATTCAATGCCTGGAATCATTCGCTTCGCCTCGCCCACATTGGTGAGCGTTTTCACGCCGAATTTTTTCGCCTCAACACTTGCGGCGATGAGACAAGTGCTGTCGGCCAGCATCGGCACCACGCCGACCGGTTTGCTGCGCAACTCCGGGCGCGCCTGTTGCTCGCACGAGGCGAAGTAGGAATTGAAATCGACCAGCAGCGATTGGATCGTCACGTCAATTAAACCGGTTCACCACTGGGTGAGATGCGCGCGCTGGCGATGAGTTTTTCCCACAGCAATTTCGCGTTTGAATCGAAACAGCGGGCAACCAATTTGCGTTCCATCCCGACACCAGAAAATTCGAGCGTGCCGAAGTTTCGCTTCTCCACCACCAATTCCTTGACGAGACGCGCGTTGGCGCGCTCGCGGCGGTCGAGTTTCGACAGGCGCGACGTGAGCGGCGAGCACGAAAATTCATACATCGTTGGTGCGCCGGATTGTGCGAGGCGAAATACCTGCGTGTTGTGACGGTCGCCGGAAAGAAACACCAGCCCCGGAATTTTTTCCGCCGCGAGCCAGAACAGAAACGCGTCGCGCTCGGCGGCGTAACTGTGCCAGCCCGAATGATGGCCGTTGTCGTGGTCGCTCAACAATTGGCTGCCATTGGCAATGAGCTTGAAGGTCGCACGCGAATCCTTCAGCGATTTTTTCAGCCACGCAATTTGTAGGGCACCGAACATGGTTTTCGATTCAGACGGCGGCGTATTTTCCGCATCTCGATAAGTGCGATCATCAAGCAGAAAAAATTCCGCGTCCTGATGAGTGAATTTTGTCCAGGTGCCGGGCAACGCTGGCGATCCCATTTCAGGGTTTGGCCAATACTGTTTGAACAAACGCAGCGCGTCGGCTTTGTACTTGAACGATTTGTCACTGTCATTGGGGCCGAAATCGTGGTCGTCCCAGATGGCGTAGTGATGGGTGGCTGCGAACAATTTTTGAAACATGCTCAAGCTGCGCACGTCGCGATAGCGTGCCTCCATGCGCGAGACGCTGTCCACATCGGCCTCAGCGAGGAACAATCCCTTGGGACGAAAGTAAAGGTTATCACCCAGCCAGAGCATGAAATGCGGAAAGCGATCCATGCGTGCGGCGTCAGCCATCGCATCGAAGATATGAAACTCGCCGCCATAAGGATTGCCATTGGGCGACATCGCTTCAGCATACGCGCAGGAACCAATATAAACGCGAAAGTCTGCGGGAACTGATCCCGGGGCTGGAGCGGTGCGAAAGCTGCGCATCAATCCCGTTGGCGCATCGTCCAGCAACACGCTGAAACGGTAACGCGTATCCGCCGCAAGACCGCCAATCAATGCTATCGCGGCGAAAGCTTGGCTCTCGGTCAATTTGAGGGCGATCCGGCGCGCGTTTTCTTCCTTGTCGCCTTCCGGCCAATAGACGATGGTCGCCGTCACCGCGCCTGAGGCTTGTAGCCAGAGTTGCACGCTGTCATGCGTGAAGTGGCCGGCTAACGGTGCGGCGGTCAGTGCGGTGTTCGCGGCGGCGAATCCCGCGATGCCTTCGCTCGCTGGAAGGATCGCAGCGGCTTGCAACACTCGGCGGCGGGTCACCATCGTTAAATCCTCACAGGGTCGGAGAATTGGTCATGGCGAGAAACGTGCGCACCAATTGCTCGATGCCGGCTTGATCGTCGGCATCGAAACGATTCAGCGATGGGCTATCGATATCGAATACGCCGATGACCGAACCATCGACCACCAACGGCACCACCACTTCCGCGTTCGATGCCGAATCGCAAGCGATGTGTCCGGGAAATTCATGGACATTGCCGATCCGCTGGGTTTGCCGATGAAACGCCGCCGCGCCGCACACACCACGTGGTGCGGGGTGGACGGGAATGCGCACGCACGCAGGTTTGCCCTGAAATGGCCCGAGCAATAAATCGTTGCCGCGCAGCACATAAAATCCGGCCCAGTTGATATCCGGCAGCATCATGAAAACCAGCGCCGAAAAATTCGCCGCGTTGCAGGTGAAATCGCGCTCGCTTGCGAGCAATCCCGCGAGTTGCTTGTCGACGTCGCGGTAGAACGTTGGCTTGTCGTTGATGGTTACTGCGGTCGCTTGAAACATGGGCACAATCGCGTAGCTGTAAATAAGCACAGTATATCAATGCATACCAGGTTGCACCGGCAATTCAAGCGCAAAAAACACACGGCCACCCATTGGTGGCCGTGCCCTCCGTTACGTCTTTCCTGTGTCAATCAACTTGCGGGCGCTGACGCTGGTTTGGTTTGTGCGTCATTTTTTTGTTTCGCGATTTTGCGGCTTTGCTTGTTTTCGGCATGTTTCAATTTGGCGCGTTCCTTCTTTGTGACGACGCCATCGGCTTTGGCTTTTGCTTCCTTCGCTGAAACTTTCGCCTGACCCTTTTCGAGTTTTGCGGCTTCCTTGTCGGTCAATTGTCCGGACGCTTTGCCTTGTTCGATGCGCGCGGCCTGATTGGCCTGACGCTTGTCGAGTTTCGGCGTTTCATTCGATTGTGCGAAGGCGAAAACGGGGGCGATAAACAGGGCCGCTGCTGCAATAATGTGACGGGATGTCATGATGAATCCTTTCAGGAGGTTGGTGGAAATGGTGATCTGCGTTGGCTTTCGTGCCGCCCAAACAACGCTACTTTACGCCGCACGTTTACCCCACACGCCGCGCACATGTATCCAGGCGTTACAGACCGACACAATCACCATCAAAGTACCGGGCGGGCAGCAGATATAATCGCTCACTTTAAAAAACAAATGCTTTGGAATTTAATCATGCGTTTCCGTGTCTTTTCCCCTTTGTTATTCGTGCTATTTTCCGCAACTGTAATGGCTCAGAACCCACCCATGCCGAATCCACCCGTCGCGACCAAGAAGCCCGTCACCGCCGAAAAATTTGGCGACAAACGTGTCGATGACTATTTCTGGATGCGCGACAAAGCCAATCCGGAGGTGATCGAGTATTTGAAAGCGGAAAACACTTACACCGATTCGGTGCTCGGTCCGTTGAAGGGCTTCCAGGAAACGCTTTACAAGGACATGCTGTCGCGCATCAAAGAGACCGACGAAAACGTGCCGTACAAGAAAGGCGAATATTGGTATTACTCGCGCACCGAAACTGGCAAGCAATACAACATTCAATGCCGCAAGAAAGGCACGCTGGACGCGAAGGAAGAAATCATTCTCGACCTCAACGAACTGGGCAAAGACAAAAAATTCCTTGGCCTTGGTTCGTTTGATGTAAGCCCCAACGGCAACCTGCTCGCATACTCAGTAGATTTCACCGGCTATCGGCAATACACCTTGTACATAAAGGCACTCGACAGCGGCAAGACGTTGGATGACAAACACGAGCGCGTGAGTTCGGTCGCGTGGGCTAACGACAATCAGACACTGTTCTTTGTGACCGAAGACAACGTCACCAAGCGATCCGATCGCTTGTTCCGCGCCAAGCTGGGCGGCAAAGCAGAGGAACTCTTCAACGAAAAAGACGAGCTCTACAACATCGGCGTGGAGGCCATGCGCAGCAAGGGCTACATTGTGTTGACCTCGGAATCCTGGGAGACCAACGAACAATATCTGCTCGACGCCAACAAACCGGACGACAAATTCACGTCTTACCTCAAGCGCCGCGAGAACATCAAGTATTACGTCGATCACGCCGGCGAGGAATTTTTTGTCGTGACCAACGACAAGGGCCGCAATTTCCGCCTTGTCACCGCGCCAGTCGGCAAAGCCAACGTGGCGCAATGGAAAGAAATCATTCCACATCGCAAAGATGTGAAGCTCGACGGTGTGGATATGTTCAGGGATTTCTTCGTCGCTGTCGAGAAATCCGCCGGTCTGCCGCAGCTTCGTGTGTTCGACATGAAGTCGCGCGCGCCGCACACCATTGCATTTCCTGAAGTCGCCTACGATGCGTCACCCGGACAGAACCTGGAATGGACCACCGGGCACTACCGATTCAAATACGGCTCATTGGTCACGCCTGATTCGGTATTTGACTATGACATCGCCAAGCGTGAGCGCGTTCTGAAGAAACAGGAACCGGTGCTGGGCGGCTACGACATCAAGGATTATCAAACCGAGCGCATCATGGCGACGGCGAAAGATGGCACCAAGGTGCCGGTGACGCTGGTGTACAAGAAGGCGTTGAAGAAAAATGGCCCGCAACCGACGTTGCTCTACGGCTATGGCTCATACGGCCTCGCGATGCCGCTCGCGTTCCGCTCTTCGCGGCTGGCGCTGATTGATCGCGGCATGATTTACGCCATCGCGCATATCCGAGGCGGCGGCGAAATGGGCAAGCAATGGCACGACGACGGCAAGATGATGAAGAAAATGAACACCTTCACTGATTTCATCGCCGCCGCTGAACACCTGATTGCCCAAAAATATACCGACGCCACGCAATTGGCGATTCAGGGCGGCAGCGCCGGCGGATTGTTGATGGGTGCCACCGCCAATCTGCGACCGGATTTGTTCAAGGCAGTGGTGTCGCAGGTGCCGTTTGTGGACGTGATGAACACCATGCTCGATGCGACCTTGCCGTTGACGGTTGGCGAATATCTGGAGTGGGGCAATCCGAATGAAGCGCCCGCGTATAAATACATGCGCACCTATTCGCCGTATGACAATTTGGCAAAGAAAGCCTATCCCGCTACCCTTGTCGAGACCTCATTGAACGACAGCCAGGTGGCTTATTGGGAAGCGGTGAAGTACGTTGCGCGTTTGCGAACCTTGAAAACCGACAGCAATCCAGTATTGCTGAAAACCAATCTGGATGCGGGACACGGCGGCGCTTCCGGACGCTACGATTACTTGAAAGAAATCGCGGTGACGTACTCGTTTGTGTTGTGGCAGATGGGGATTGTGAAGTAGGGCGGGACGTAACGGTAAATTCACCACCGTTCGCCCTGAGCTTGTCGAAGGGCCTA
>JANOKK010000091.1:0-5628 GCA_031419255.1 Betaproteobacteria bacterium | reverse complement strand
CAGCAGGATCGTTCGTGCAACGGGGGCACATGCAGTCCGGCGGGCGATTCCGCAGGCATTTGCACCTCGGTGCCGGCATCTCTTACCGCAAAATGCAATCCGCTGAATTATCTTGACATCGCATTGGGCGAGGATAACGCGGACTTTATCGATAACAACACGACGCGAACCAGCAACGGAAACGGCTTTATACAAGGCCCCATCACAGTGGCAGGCACGCTTGCCGTCAACGACCGAATTATTTCGGTGACTCAAGATCAAATCATGTCGGCGGTGCAAAAACGTATCGCAACGGAGGCGTTGATTTGCCTGAAGCAATATTCGACAACGCTGACACCTTTATCCAATCGCGGCCGATACCCTTGGCCCGCACCCGTGTGCAGGCAAGCGAGTTCAATTGACAATTGGTCTGACCACAATTCGGTTTCCTTTGGGCGAATTCCCGACACCAACTTTGATACGACCGACGACAACAACATGGCCAGTACCTGGGGTAGCGGTGAATGCAACATAGGTTTTAGTTGGTGGGCCGATTGGAAGATGCATGTTTTCTATGCGGTCGCGGACGCCTACAAGCCGGCGCCCACCGGAAGTGGCGGGACATGCATGACATCATCGGACTGTCTTCAGATCCAGGACAGGAGCGGCAACGTCATCGCCACCGGCAAGCAGGTTGCCGTCATCGTCGCGGGTCGCCCGCTCAACACAACAACACCCGCGCAAGTGCGAGGTGGCAACAATGATGGCTACGCGTCAAACTATCTTGAATCCAGCAACAAGGCACTCGAAGGATTGATCAATTCAGCGCCGCCTTGCGGCTCACTCACCCCGGCCCCTGTGTCGACCGCATGTTCGCCGTTATCAAGTTGCAACAAAATCACGACTTCATCCCGTCAATCGGGATTCAACGATGTCGTGGTTTACTACCCCTAGGCGCATGAATCGATGAAAAATCAAGGCAAATCCAGTGGCGTCCTCCAATCCGGATTTTCGCTGCTCGAAATCGCAATAGTCATGGTCATCATTGCGATCCTGTTGACAACCATAGGTGTGCCTATTGCAAGCCAAGTGGAATCCAGACGAATTGAGGAATCGCGTCGTGCGCTGGAGGAGGCCAAAGTTGCGCTACTAGGATTTGCGATGGCAAACGGACGATTTCCCTGTCCCGCTTTTGCGACGGCAGCAGGCAACTCAGCAGGACGAGAATCCTTTTGCGTCGCTGCCAGCGGTACGTGCGCCGGAAGTGAAACACAAGTTGTTCAAACACATGGAAATTGCTCGAACTTTTACAGCGGCTTTCTCCCTGCGGCCTCTCTCGGTCTGTCGCCGCTAGACGAGCAAGGATTTCTCAGGGATTCGTGGGGGCTTGAAAGCAATCGAATCAGGTATGCGGTATTTGGCGGTGCTGTCGCGGGATTTAACTTTCCGTTCACCAGTTCCACCAACCCCACCGCGATGCAATCGGCGACCATTTCGAATCTCGGAGCCACGACGACAGACTATTTGCAGATTTGCAATAGCGGAACGGGCGTTTCGGCAACCACTTGTGGCAGTACCGCCAATACTTTGACCACAAAGGCACCTGTATTGCTGTTTTCTCTCGGCCAGAATGCGCCCGCAGGTGCCACCGGTACCGATGAATCAAAGAATACGGATGGGAACATTGTTTTCGTATCGCACCCGCCCGTGAAAGGAGGCAACAACGAATTCGACGACATCGCGAGCTGGATTCCTGTGGGCACGATCATCACGAAAATGATGGACTCAGGAAAGTTGCCATGATTTCTAGCGAAGCAGGCGGCTCGTCGCAACGCTTAAACCCTAGCACCGGCGCGGCTCCCAGACAGAAAACACCGCGAAACCCCAGTCAAATGGCGATCTAGGTTTTCGACCCACTCCGCAACTCAAACCGCACCTCTCCCGCCCGATTACTCGCGAGCGCGAGCTCATATCCCAATTCCGCTGCCTGTCGATACGATTGAAATAGCCCAATGCCATAGCCGCTCCGCCGGGTATTGGCGATCGGGGCACGGAACAGTTCTCCTGCCGCGCCAGTGGGGATCGCGCTGCCGGAGGCGGTAATCGACCACTTGGCGTTCTCGCCGCGAATCGAGATTTCCACCGTAATCGAAATCATCGGTTCCAGGATTTTTTTCTTGCGCGCATTCTCCAGGCAGTTCTCCAGCACCGCATCGAAGAGATTAGCGGGAATCGTGCCGATAAGTGGGCCAAGCGCCTTGAACGCGGCACCGCTATCGGCATGTCGTTCAATTGCATCTTGCCACCATTCCTCGGCGGGCAGCATCATATAGGCCGCTCGAAGCGCCGGGTTTTGCAGTTTGTCGAGTGTGGTTTGCAGGCGTTTTGCCAACTGCGGCAATTGCCGCTCCAGCATCGCGTCGTAATCGGATTTGCGGCGTTTTTCGATTTCCGGTTTGGTTGCACTTGCGGACGTTAGCGCATACAAGGACTGCAATAAATTTTTCATATCGTGCGTGAGTCGCGCCCCGGTTTCATGCACCGCCTGCATATAGGCGTTTTGCTTCAACACTTGCTCGCGGCGCTTGCCTTCGTAGAATTCGCCCACCACTTGCGCCAGCAAGCGAAGATGCAGAAACATCGCCGGCGACAGATGGATTTCGGTGAAAAAAGTAATCTCCAGATCGTGGTACCGGAACGCCGAATCGAATTCGGTCTTCTTTCCATATTGTCCCGGGCCGTCAGGCGATTGCCAGACGCAGCCGACAATCCAGGGAAATTTTTCGATTTCTTCAAGCGTGTTTTGCAGGAAGCGTCCTGAGCTCAAGTCGGCTTCGGAAAGTTCTGCAATGCGCCGCATCCAAAGCTCGAACGGCATGCCGACACTCATCAGGTACTGCGAGAAATAGGTGCGCAATCCACCGAAGCCGGTGCGCGGGCCCCACAACACGGCGAGTACGAACAACGCGGCGGCGAACGCGAGCACGGTCAGCACGACCGCCTGAAAGTATTGATTGTTGGTCACGCGCATCGCCGCGATGCTACCCAGCACCAGCACGACCACCAACTGAAAAACGATCAAGCTGTAGAAAAAATCGAATACCTGTGTCGTGCCTTCATCTTCGGCGCGAAATGGCAATACCACCATCAACAGCAGCGACAACGGCAGGAAAATGCTTGCCATCAAACGCAGGCCCGCTGGCAGCGAGGTAAGTTCAAGCAGCGACACTGGTACCGTCCAGATCAATAGCACGGTGAACAAGTAGAAGACAGCGACCAGATAAAACCGGCTGCGCCGTGCCGCCTGCAAGGTGAAGACTTTTCCGCCCATGATGGCGATCAGCATGGCGACCCACGTCACCAGCATCCATCCATCCAGAAAAAACAGCACCACCGCCGTGATGCCGAACAACAGGAACAGCGCAACGAATTTAAGTTCGCGCTCGGTGCTGATGAAGGGTTGCCACAACAAGAAAAGGCCGAAGTGGATCATCAGCCAGATACGCTGGAAGTCGCTGCCGGAATCGGACAACAGGCCGGCATGCAACGACAACAGCATCGCCACGATCACCCAGCGGCGACCGCTGACGATCCAGCCGATAAGCGGTTTGTCGAGTGAAGGAGGGAGGTTATTCACGACAATGTTGGCGCGGACGAAGCGTAGGGATCATGAGCCTAGTGTAGTGCTTCGTAATTTCTGGAACATAAAAACGCGCATTTTTTATGCGCCATACGGTGTCGCAAATCCTCGTGATCGCCAACGCTATCACTGTGGTTTGCTTCTTGTCTGGCCCAAAAATCCATCGTTTTTATTAGTTCCAGAAATTGCGAAGCACCACACATGCGTGAAAAGCCGGTCGATGCCAACGCGCGCCTGGACAAGAAATGAGTTGTCGAAACTGTCGATATTCCGGACAGGTGTACCGATGCAAGACAGCAAACAGGCATCGGATGATTGACTAATCGGACTCAATTTGGAATAAATTACAATAAAATTAGTTAAATCAATTAGTTATAAAGTTGGCACAACGATTGCTCATATCTCGTCAGGCAAACCACCACCGAATCAGGAGAACCCCATGAAAGCGATGAACCAAATCAATCTGTATGACCTGGCAACCGTTTTCATCGCCTTCGGGATGGTGATCGGTTTGGCGCTGAAATAATTTTCAAGCATGACCAATCCAATAAAAAACCTCACTTACCGGAATTCGGAGACAACAATGAAAAGCATGAAATCTTTCAAGGGCCAGCAATCGGGTTTTACCCTGGTTGAGATCGCCATCGTATTGGTGATTATCGGTCTTTTGCTCGGCGGCATTTTAAAGGGTCAGGAATTGATCAATAGCGCGAAAGCAAAAAGCTTCGCACAGGATTTCCGCACGATCCAAACGGCATTGTATGGCTATCAGGATCGCTTCAAGGCGATTCCGGGCGATCATGCATCTGTCGCGACAAACGTGACAGGTTCGACGGTTGCGACCGCAAATCCGGCGGGCACGCTGGGTAATGGGCAAATCAATGCGGCGTGGGATTCAACGACGAATACCGACGAATCATGCTTGTTTTGGCAACATGCTCGCCTCGCGGGATTCATGGCTGGCCCAACAATAGTCAGTTGCGCGGCCGGCGCCGATTACTTGCAAAAGAATGCGGATGGCGGTCGAATCGGTATTAGCAGCACAATTCAAATGACCTTGCCTACGGCGATGACCGGCTCGTTCAATATCTGTTCGAGTGGCATTACCGGTAAGCTCGCGAAGCAGCTTGACACGCAGTTGGATGATAGCAATACGCAAACGGGATCATTCCGCGTTGCAACCATTGCCGCACCTACTACGGCGCTCACTAACGCAACTGTTGACGATGGTACGTCTTACCTAGTCTGCCTCGCGTTCTAAGTATTAGCCTGCGTCAACGAAAAAGCCCGCTTCGGCGGGCTTTTCTCTTGTTCGATAGCCCACGTTGGTAGCATTTCATGCCAGGCCTCTACTCCAAGCCCTAGCACTGGAGCGCCTCTCGGCGGTATGTGTCTGAAGATCCCCGTCGATATTGCCTCTTCCGACGACTCGCTACTTGACATCGAAACCAGCCTAGCCCTGCAACAACCGCATCTCCGCCTTCGCCAGCGCCTCCGGCGTCCCCGTCAACACCAGAACATCTCCCGCCTCCAGTAGTAGATCCGCTTGCACCTCGGTCGCATGCGCACCGCGCCGCCGCAATGCCGAGAGTCGAATGCCGATGTCATCGAAGCGCTGCGACGCAATGCTTCTCCCCACCGCTGCCGCACCGCTATCGATACTGATCGATTGCATGCGCGGCTGCTGGAGATCGAATTGCGCATCGTCCATATCGGTTGCACCGGGAAAAAATCCACGCATCAATTCATAGCGTTCACCGCGAACCTGCTTCAACCGTGACAAAACTTTGTTCAACGGCACGCCCAATTGCAACATCGTTTGCGTGGCCAGCATCAGTGAGCCTTCAACCACTTCCGCAACGATTTCAGCCGCGCCGGCTGCGCGCAATTTTTCGACATCGCTATCGTCGAACGTGCGCACAATCACCGGCACATCGGCACGCATGGCATGCACATGCGAAAGTATCGTCAACGCGGCGTGAGTATCGGCAAAGCTCACCACCACGGCC
>JANOKK010000090.1:0-3351 GCA_031419255.1 Betaproteobacteria bacterium | reverse complement strand
GGGATTCATCGCGCTGGCCGGTGTGGCGGCGGAATTCGGCGTGATCATGCTGCTGTACTTGAAGCACGCGTGGGAAAAACAAATCGCGCTGGGTCACGACGATGTGACCGCACTGTTGAATGCGATCCGTGAAGGTGCGGTACTGCGCGTGCGGCCCAAAGCCATGACCGTCGCAGTGATTCTCGCCGGCTTGTTTCCGATCATGCTGGGCGGCGGCACCGGTTCTGAGATCATGCAACGCATCGCGGCACCGATGGTCGGCGGGATGATCACGGCACCGTTGTTATCGATGTTTGTCGTGCCGGCCGTTTATTTGTTGATGCGGCGGCGCTCGTAAAGCGCGCGTGGCGCGTGCGACGAACGTCCGGCGGCCACGTCCGAAGCGGCGAAGGCCATATCATGAAGAACAAGCACTGGAGCGGATTTCCGGGTACTTGTCGCTTTGCCAGTTTGTTTGAAGAAATACATACCGGGAACCGCGGCATGGTGCTCGCGCTTATCGCCTCAATAGGCTCGACAAATGGCGATACGCATCTTTTTGTTCTTAAGGATTCATCACATTGAACCTAGAAACCTCAGTTGGACGGGCGCGAGTGTTCTTTTTTCCGGCTTTCGGGCAAGGGTGGAGCAGGGGTTTCGGGCAGCATGCTGTCCGCCTGCGTAACGGTCTGCGCGTACCGGCGCAGACGCGCCCTGCAAGGGCGACGACGACGCAGGCTTCACCCTGCCAGGAGGAGCAACGCAGCCAGGGAGCCGCAAAAAACGTGCAATCGCACCCGTAGCGTTCTCACCAAACGGGAGAAGATTGAATCATGGCTAATACCCAATAACCATGCGGATCTCAGTGACAAACGAAGCGGTCAACTGAGGTTTCTAGGTTAAACGCACCAGAGCCGGCCAGGCTCGCATGGTCGCCGCATAACCCGCCGCGACCAATTGATCTTGAGAATTTTCCTTGCCGATCAGATGATGCACGTCCATGCGGATGGCCACGTCGACGTGCGGCAGGTGTGCCTTGATCAATGCGTTGCCCATGATATGCATGGTTTAAAAGGCGACACCGATGAGTCCTTGAAACTGGTCTTCACCCGGGCGAAACGCAACATCCACGCCGATGACGATGTCGGTGCCCATATCACGCGCCGCAATGACGGGCACCGGTTCGGTCAGGGCACCATCGACAAGACTACGGCCATCGATTTCCACGGGCGTCTTCGTATTTTTTTGCGCGGCAACCCGCTCGCCAGCCACCGAGATCGCTCGCATGCACGCAGCCGCGCAGAGAAACGATCTACGCCGCAAGAGTTCCGCCCGTCCCGATTGAACCCATCATTACTTCGATGCAAACGCCTTCGAGCGTCGACCGTGCGGAGATCTCGCCGCCGTGGGCGCGGATGATCGAACGCGTAATGGCCAAACCCAGTCCCGCGCCTTCGCCGCGATGCCGCGACGGATCGGCGCGATAGAAACGATCGAATATTCGCGGCAGGTGTTCCGGCGCAATCGGCTGGCCCGAGTTTTCCACCGCCAAAGTCATGCCCGCGCCGTTCTGACCGATTCGCACCTGTATCCGACCGCCCGGCGGCGTGTGGCGGATAGCATTGGAGAGCAGGTTGGCGATCGCCCGCCGCAGCATCAGTTTATCGCCCAACACCCGTGCGCAACCTTCAGTTGAGAGGTGCAATGACTTTTCGTCGGCCAGCGCATCGAAGAAATCGAACAGTTGCCGCACCTCATCGGCCAGTTCGACCGGCTCGCGGTTCGGCACGATCATGCCGTTTTCGGCCTCCGCCAGGAACAGCATGTCGCCGATCATGCGCGCCATGCGTTCGTATTCTTCCTGGCTGGAGACCAGTATCTCGCGGTATTCGTCGACGCTGCGCGCGCGCGCCAATGCCACCTGCGTCCCCGTCATCAGGTTGCTGACAGGCGTGCGCAATTCGTGCGCCAGATCGCTGGAAAAATCCTTGAGCCGCTTGAAAGAGTCTTCAAGACGCGCGAGCATGTCGTTTAGCGTTTGCGCGAGCGCTTCCAATTCGACCGGCACCGAATCGACCGTGAGACGGTAGTCGAGCCGGCTCGCCGTGACGCCGGCCGCGCCTTCGCGTATGGCCTGCAACGGCGCCAGGCCGCGCTTCACCGCAGCCCAACCGAGCACCCCCGCCAGGAACGCGGCAACGGCTACGATCAGCCAGAGCGTGCGCCGAAATGAGGCCATGAATAGCTCATGGTGGGTGATGTCGACGCCGATGGCGACCAGCACTGGCGGCGCGTTGGCGATACCGGTCGCAAGCCGCGTCGCGACACCGCGGCGCGGTGTGCCGTCCGGTGCCCCGTCCTGCCGCCAGATTTGCGGCATGGGCGGAGGACTGATCGCATCGCTCGCCAGCATCGCCGGCGGAAAATGGGCGTCTGCGGTGGCGAACAGTGTTCGATCATCCGTGCCTCGCACCAGCATGGCGAGGCCGTGGTGGCCGACCAGCGAATCGTCGAGTTGAATCGCCAACGCGCTGAAGTCGGCGGGCGTTTGCACTTTTTCCAGTAGCTTGCCCGCGAGCCGCAGTTTGCCGGTGATCAGTTCCATGTCCTGTTCGACAAAATGCCGTTCGACCGCGTTGCCGATCAACCAGCCCAGTGCCAGCAGCACGGTGGTCGAGATGGTGGCGAACAATAGCGTCAGCCGGAACGTGATCGATCGGCGGCCGCGCCTCATGCCGGGTCATCGTCCAGCACGTAACCCATGCCGCGCACGGTGCGGATGAGTTTGATCTCGAAACGGTCGTCCACCTTGGCGCGCAGCCGGCGCACCGCCACTTCGATCACGTTGGTGTCGCTGTCGAAATTCATGTCCCAGATTTGCGACGCAATCAGCGAGCGCGGCAACACTTCGCCGCGGCGGCGCATCAGCAGTTCCAGCAGTGAAAACTCCTTGGCGGTGAGATCAATGCGCTGCCCGTCGCGCGTCACCCGGCGTCGCGGCAGATCGAGCTCAAGATCGGCCACGCGGATGTTCTCGGCCTCGCGGCTGCGGCCGGTGCGGCGCAGCAGCGTGCGCACGCGCGCGAGCAGCTCGGCGAAGGCGAACGGCTTGACCAGGTAATCGTCGGCACCCAGTTCGAGGCCTTTCACCCGGTCGTCGACCTGATTGCGCGCGGTCAGAAACAGCACCGGCAATTCACGATGCGCACGGCGGATACCCGCGAGCACCTGCCAGCCGTCCAATTTCGGCAGCATCACATCGAGAATCGCCAGATCGTAATCGCCGGTCTCGCCCAGATGCAGGCCGTCCACGCCGTCGCGCGCCAAATCGACGACGAAGCCGGCTTCGACCAGCCCCTTCTTCAGGTAGTC
>JANOKK010000089.1:0-1077 GCA_031419255.1 Betaproteobacteria bacterium | reverse complement strand
TGCACCGCACGACCGGTCGCGTCGGCGGCATGCGCGATGCGCCGATGCGAATGTCCGCCTTCGCGGGTCAAATGCAATTCGGCCCCGGTACCGGTGGCGTCCTCACGGGTGAACGGCACGCCCTGAACGACCAGCCATTCGACTGCGCGTCGACCGTTTTCAACCACCATGCGTACGGCCTCGTCCTTGCAAAGACCCGCACCCGCGATATGCGTGTCGCGGATGTGATTTTCCGGCGAATCGTCATCACCCAGGACAGCGGCAATGCCTCCCTGTGCCCAGGCGCTGGCCGCATCCAGTAATTCGGTTTTAGTCACCAGTGCGACTTTTTTGGTCGTCGCCAGACGCAAGGCCAGCGACATGCCAGCGAGCCCGCTGCCGATAATCAGGACGTCGTAGCGCTTCATGTTCGGGGAGCGCACAGAAGAATCCGACGCGCCCGGAATGAACTATTTGCCGAACCCCCGGTCTGTATGGGGTAGTCGGAGGCGAAGTCAACATCGTCGCGATGGCGACATTGGGTCACGGTCGAACTGTTTAATGAAACTGACATGGGGATAGGCGAATGACTGAAGCAATTGGAGGGTTGGCGTTTATAATACCCGACACCATTGGGTTCAACGATCGTAAACCTTCGAGCGGCTCGATGTCGGCGCGCGTTTCTGCCGCGACGCAATCAACGTTGCACACGGCAAAGCAGGCAACTGCACGTGCGGTTGCGCGGGTATCACACGCTGCCGCGATTGCGGTCGAAAAAAATCACAATGTCACGACCGACCAAGGGAAAGGCTCGATGAGTGATCGCGAAATCGATCAAGTGTTGGTGACGCGCGCTCAGGCCGGCGACAAGCGCGCCTTTGAGTTGCTGGTGATCAAATATCAGCGGAAAGTCGAGCGGCTCCTGTCCCGCATCATCCGCGACCAGACCGAAATTCAGGACGTCACTCAGGAAGCGTTCATCAAAGCCTATCGCGCACTGGCGAATTTTCGCGGCGAAAGTGCCTTTTACACCTGGCTTTATCGCATCGCAGTGAACACCGCCAAAAATTACTTGATGGGGCAGGGTCGGGGCGCGCC
>JANOKK010000088.1:0-1817 GCA_031419255.1 Betaproteobacteria bacterium | reverse complement strand
GTCGGTTTCGAGCGCAACGATCTCACGCTTGATGCCGCCAGCCCGCCGCGCTATCTGGATTACGTCAATACCTTCGGCTCGCGCAGCAACACCATCCGCGGCTCGCTCGGTTTTGGCCGTGATACGCGCGACAGCATCTATTTCCCGAGCCGTGGCTATGTACTCGAAGCCGGTGCCGAAGTTGGCCTGCCGGGCGGTGATATCAAGTACTACCGCGTGCAGACCAAGGCGCAGTGGTTGCGCCCGGTCTGGGGGCCGATCGTACTGAGTGCCAACGCCGAATTTGGCATTGCCAATGGCTACTCCGGCAAGCCGTTGCCGTTCTTCAAGAATTTCTACGCAGGCGGTGTGGATTCGGTGCGTGGTTTCGAGCAGAGTTCACTCGGCCCTCGCGATGCCAACGGCGATTTTATTGGCGGCAACCGACGCATGGTGGGGAATCTCGAATTGCTGTTTCCGATGCCGGGCGTAAAATCCGACAAGTCGGTGCGGCTGTCCACGTTCATCGACATTGGCAATGTCTTCGGCGTGAACGAGAAACTTCGTTTCACCGATTTGCGCAGCTCGGTCGGTTTCGCGGTGAGTTGGTTTTCGCCGGTCGGCCCGCTGAAATTCAGCCTTGCCAAACCGCTGAAACAAAAACCGGAAGACAAAGTGGAACGCTTCCAGTTCCTGCTCGGGCGGGTGTTCTGATGTGCGCGCCCCGACCCCGGCGCGACGAAGTATGAAAGGTATGGTCATGAAAACGCAGGTTCGGCTGATTTCATCATTGTTGTTATTTTTGACGACCAGCATCGGCGCAAGCCTCAGCGCGGCTGCCGCCGAACTCAAGATCGGGTTCGTCAACCAGGAGCGAATTCTCCGCGAATCGTCTCCCGCCAAGCGCGCCCAGGACAAGCTCGACAAGGAATTCGCGCCGCGCCGCTCGGAACTCGATCGCATGGAAAAGCAAGGTCGTGAACTGGAGGCAACGCTACAAAAAGAATCCGTGACCTTGCCCGAGGCCGACCGCGTCGCCAAGGAACGTCAATTGGCGCAACTCGCGCGCGATGTGCAGCGCATGCAGCGCGAATTCCGCGAAGATGTAAACTTGCGCCGCAATGAAGAGCTCGCATCCTTGCAGGAACGTGCAAATAAAGTCATCAGCGGTATCGCCGAAAAAGAAAAATTCGACCTGATTTTTCAGGAGGCCGTTTACGCCAGTTCAAAAATCGACATCACCGATAAGGTGATCAAGGCGTTGGGCGACAAGTAGCGCGGCACGGGCCGACGATTCGTGGCGATCACCCCGCCGCATGCGAAAATGTCGCCATGTATCTGCGTGATCTCCAGAAAAAATTTGGTGGCGAGGCCCTCGGCGAGGTGACTGCCGCGCTGTCCGGCGTCGGCACGATCGCTTCCGCAAACGCGACTCAAATCACATTCCTCACCAACCCGCGCTATCGTGCCGAGTTGGCGTCCACGCGCGCGGGAGCCGTCATTGTCGGCACTGCGGATCGCGATTCGACATCTTTGCCGCGTATCGTCGCCGCCAATCCCTATGCGTATTTTGCGCGCGTCGCGCAAATGTTTAACCCGGCTCCCGCACATCAAACGGGTATTCATTCGAGCGCGGTCATTCATGCCGGTGCGCACGTCGCCAAAAGTGCGGCGATCGCCGAATTTGTCTCCATCGGCGCAAGTGCGGACATCGGTGAAGGCGTCACCATCGGCGCGGGAACGGTGATTGGCGAGGGTGTGTCGATCGGTGCTGGAACATGGCTCGCGGCGCGTGTGACGGTCTATGCCAATTGCGCCATCGGCGCGCGTTGTATCGT
>JANOKK010000087.1:0-2270 GCA_031419255.1 Betaproteobacteria bacterium | reverse complement strand
GGAATCGCCTGACCAAGTTTTTCCGCAAGCGCGTGAAAGTTGTTCCAGAGCGCAACCATTTTGGTCGGTTGGCACGGGGTCAAAATTTTCACTTCATCGAGCGGGAGTGATTCGCCGGTCGCCTGCGGGCCGTCGAACATAGTGCCTGCGTACACCTGAATCACGCCGTCTTGCAGACAGCCGAAACCGACCTTGCCCTTCGCCTCAAACCGCAACCAGTGCGCCATTTCAATCTCCATCACCATCGAAAAAAAACATCTTAGCCGCCGCCGCACAAGTCAGGTTTGTTTTGTGGAAATTGAGCAAAAAAAACCGCCCATTGCGGGCGGCGAAAGCACTCACCTTCGGAGGGGTGAATTTACTGCACCTCCAGAATAGGTCGTCCAACGATTTGAAACCCCACCCGCACAGGTAGGAAACGCGTATTCACACGCCCCAGGTGAAAGTGGCGATAATTTGAGCATTCCCTGGCAAGAAGAGGCCCAACATGTCTGAACCCCATACTTTCGAGACTTTCCTGCATTGGCCGGCGGACGCAGGGCAAGCGCTACCGCCAGCCGCCGAGTACTCGCGAAACAGCTTACTGAGTGCCACCGGCAAAGCCGATGTACCCGCATCTGCCCCAACTGTGTTCGGCGGCGATGCGACTCGCTACAACCCCGAGGAGCTGCTGCTGATGGCGCTATCGCAATGCCACATGCTTACCTACCTTGCGTTGGCGGCACGGCGTGGCGTAGCCGTACTCGCCTATCAGGACCGCGCCACAGGCACACTAGGCGCGGCTGAGACTGGTGATGTACGCGGCAAATCCTCGATGCGCGAAGTGACATTGCGGCCACGCGTGACGGTGGCAAAAGGCAGTGACCCCGATATCGCCATGACGATGCATGAAAAAGCCCACGCCAATTGTTTCATTGCGAACTCGGTGAATTTTCCGGTGACGCATCAGGCGGAAATCTTCGTCGAAAATTGAAAAGACCAGCACTGGTGGGGCGTTCGGAATGAAAAACCTCCGAAACGCCCGCCAATGCTGGCCTTTTGTCCGGACATCCTGGATTTCTCCAGACCATCCAGCATGGCGCCCAACTAATCCAGCAATGTGGCCTGCGCGCGGATTTCGCCGCCTGGGAACGTGGCGCTGTGGATGTTGAAGTAAGTGCCGCCGTTGGCAAATGCCACCGCCTGCGCTTGGGTCAATTTCGCGCCGGCTGCCGATGACCAGGTGCCGGGTGGGCCTTCGGTGAAAGGTACGATGACGGGGCCATTCACACCCAGCGCCGCCAAATGCAGATGTCCCGCTGCGGCAGTCAGACCGGTGGTGGTCACGACGATGGAGATATCCAGCGTGTTCGGATTGAGCTCGGCACGTCCGCGCCCGGTGGCCGTCGAGGTGGTGGGCGGAACTTCGTTGGCCCCGATCAACAAGCCATGGCGCACGATATTCGCGGTTTGCGCGCGCGCTTCGCCGCCGGGGAACGCCGCGCTATGCGAGTTGACATACATATTGCCGAACAAAATCGCGCGGTACTGCGCCTCGGTCAATGTGGCGGGGGTGAAATTCCAGACGTTGCTGCCGGCTGCCGAAACGGTGGTCGGAACCAGCACCGGCGCGTTCACACCGAACAAGCCGCCGTGAATATGCGCAGCCGTTCCGGGCAACCCGATATTGGTGACCGTGCCCGTCAATTCACGCGTGGTCGGATTGATGATGATGCGCGAGGTGGCACTGCCGCCGCCGACGACGGGCGGAACTTCGTTGGCGCCGGACATCGCGACATCGAGCACATCGCGACCGATCTGCCCGCGAATTTCGCCGCCGGGAAAAGCCGCTGAATGCACATTGAAGTAGGTGCCGCCACTGGTGAATGCCTGCAATTGGTCAGGCGTCAAAATTGTGCCCGCCGGCGGAACCCAGATGCCGCTGCCGGGTGCGGTTTGCGTGAATCCGACCGCGACCGGCGCATTGACGCCGATGGCACCGGCGTGGATGTGCGCGGCAGTCGCGGTGAGGCCCGTCGTCACGACTCGCGCCGAAAGTGCGCGCGTTGCCGCATCGACCGAGAAGGTGCCTGACCCTGCGGCCGTCGAGGGCGTCGGTGGATTTTCCTGCGAACCGGTCAGCCTGGCGGTGAGCACAGTGCGGCCAATCTGGCCGCGAATTTGACCGCCGGCGTACAAGGCGCTATGTACATTTACATACAGTCCGCCCGCATTCAAGGCTGTCAGTTGCTCGGCGGTCAGGACGGCATTCGCCGCGGCAACCCACACTC
>JANOKK010000086.1:0-2292 GCA_031419255.1 Betaproteobacteria bacterium | reverse complement strand
CCGGACCGCGAGACCGATCACGAGGAACGCCTGCGCAAGACCGCGCTGATGACCGAGGTGAACAAGGCCTACGCGGATGGAAATTTGTTGAAATTGCTGCACCTGCAGTGGGAAGCCTTGAAGATCGATGCGCGCGCGGCCGGCGCGATGGCCGATGACAAATTGAAGGTGATCAATCAAACGCTGGCGCAGCAGCGCGATGAACTAAAGGTGGAATGTCGCGAGCTGGAGACCATGATCCGCGAGAAATTCCACCTGCCGCCCACCGGCGCGCTGACGACGGCGTCGTTGCAGAAAGCGCTGAAGTCCAAGGCCGCCAATGCGCGCATCGGCAATGGAAATCTGCGACATGACCTCACGTCCATCCGGCACAGCCGGGCGGAATTCAAAACCTGGCTGGGGGTACAGCGGGAGTGGCTGGATGAGGAGGATTCGCTGGATGAATTTTTGAGCGCGAACGCGGCGGTAAAAGGAGCGCGGCGGTAAAAGCAAATAAAGAGGCCAGGCTCCAATGGCACTACCTTAAGCATGGAACGCCCGAATGTGACGCTGCCGAAGTGCAAGCAGACGAGCCCGTTCTTTGGCTCTTGGCTGAGTTAAGAAAGGCAGATTTTTGCCTCGTCGTTTGAGCGCACGTGGCTCCACGCGACCGGGCCGGTGAGGCAATTTCAGTCTAGCGATACCGGTCAGAAGACAGTCGTGCGCTTGGTCAATGATGGCGTGTTTGCCGTGACGCAAATTGCGCTCGAAGGCGCGCAATTGCTGCAACGCGCCCTTGAAACTGATCTGGCGCGGCGACAGCGTGGTCAATGCCGCTGCTTGGGCCATCACCGAGCGCACCAGGTTGTACGCCAGCAGATGCGCGGCAATTTCCTTCTCGATCATCACCGGCGTCTTGCAGCGCAAGACATCCATCTGCATTACCGCCTTGATCGCCCGGAAATCGAGTTCGATATGCCAGCGCCAGCCGTACAGTTCGTGCAAATCCTTCTTGCTCACGGTGGTCGCGTCGCACAGACTGCTCACCAGAATCCAGCCGCCAACCCGGCATTCGCGCAACCGCAGCACCTCGGGCATCGTCGCATAGGTGGCGGGATCCATCCACACCGGGCGCTGGGGACGTTGCCATAGCACCACATGATCGCATTTGCCCAAGTGCTCGCCGCGCCGGAAGTGGGTGTGTCGCAACTGATGCTGCCGCGTCACCACATCCAGGCCTTGGGACAGCAGCCTGGCGAGCATGAAATAGCCGGCGTAATAACGATCCGCCAGCACAATATCGCCGGCACCCAGACCCGCTCCCATGTTCCACAACATGGAGGTTTCACCGCTTTTCTTGCCTTCGCACGGCCCCAGCGCCCACTCCAGAATCGCGCCGCAGCCCAACGAGATGATTCCTACCATCCGCACAATCGGAAAGCCGACGCCCACCTTTTGCTGCGAGACTTGCGGATAGGCCGCCTGATTGGCCGCAGTATCCGGCATCGACATCGTGGTGCCGTCAATCAGCTTCACTTCCCGCCCGCGCCAGCGCCACGACGGCGGTTGCGCCTTCATCATCCGCCGCCCCACCGCATCACAGAGTTCCTTGAGCAACGCCGGTGCCAGCCGCTGTCTAGCCTTGCAATACGGCCCGCTGTTCAATCCACACGGCTGGTCACCTTGCGATAGCCGCGCGCTCACGCCCCTCGCCACCGCGTCCTGGCAGCTTTGATCTGCGCTCATGACTTGATCAATGAACAATCCCAGTGTGATCAGCGGCGGGTATATGCGGTTGCGGCAACCTTCGCTATGACGCTCCACCCAGCGTTCAAGCTCTGCTTGCCCAAGCAAGTTGCCCAACGCACCACCGCAGCCCTGCACAAATCGAGTACGGAACCGCTTGACCTGTTCCCCGAACCGCCTGACCTTGGTAGTATCCATTTGGGCTGATCCTCCTTCGTTTTCATTCTCGGATTCGACAACCAAATGATAACGATTCGAGGCTCTCAGCCCAACTGCCTCACTCTCACAAATTCCTTAAGGTAGTGCCATTGAGGCCAGGCTCTCATGTCACTCGGTTAAGCACGTGACGCCCCGGAAAACGGATTGTAGGTTGGGTGGAGCGTTGCGATACCCATCTTGTCCACTTGCAAGAACTATGGGTATCGCTACGCTCCACCCATCCTACGAAACTGGCGCTACGGCCTTAACCGAGTGACATGAAGGCCAGGCTCCATTTATTCTTGAGTAACTAGGTTCAGATACCAATTTTTCGTAGGTCGCCCGTTGGCGCGCCTTCCCAGCTTTGCC
>JANOKK010000085.1:0-3874 GCA_031419255.1 Betaproteobacteria bacterium | reverse complement strand
TCCGACCGACATGCAAGCGCAGTTCATCGCACTCAATACCATTGCCGCCGGTACGGCCGTGGTGACAGAAACGATCTTTGAAAACCGCTTCATGCACGTACAGGAGCTGGTGCGCCTCGGCGCGAAAATCGACATCGAAGGCAATACGGCGATCGTACATGGGGTCGATCGACTGACCGGAGCCACTGTCATGGCGACCGATCTGCGCGCGTCGGCTTGCCTCGTCATTGCCGGGCTGGTCGCCGAAGGGGAGACCACCATTGACCGCATCTATCATCTCGACCGCGGCTACGATCACATCGAGAAGAAACTGATCGCGATCGGCGCCGATATCGAGCGCAGCAACTGAAGGCCGGAAAAAAACTCATGAGCGCAATTATTACCATCGCGTTGTCCAAAGGCCGGATTTACGACGATAGCTTGCCGCTGCTCGCCGCTGCCGGCATCACGCCGCAGGACGACCCGGAGAAATCCCGCAAGCTCATCATCGCCACCAACCGCGACGACATTCGCCTCGTCATCGTGCGCGCTGCCGACGTGCCGACGTATGTGCAATACGGTGCCGCCGATCTGGGCATTGCCGGCAAGGATGTGTTGCTCGAACACGCCAGCGGTGGTCTCTATCAGCCACTGGATCTGGCGATCGGCAAATGCCGGATGGTGGTCGCGGTGCGCGAAGGATTCGACTATGCGGCGTCCGTGAAGCGCGGCGCGCGACTAAACGTCGCAACCAAATACGTTCAGGTCGCGCGCGAGCATTTTGCGACCAAAGGCATGCATGTCAATCTCATCAAACTCTACGGCTCGATGGAACTGGCACCGATGACGGGCCTTGCGGATGCGATCGTCGATCTGGTGTCCAGCGGCAATACGCTGAATGCGAATCATCTCGTCGCGGTGGAGGACATCATGGCGATTTCGAGCCGCCTGATTGTCAATCGCGCCACACTGAAATTGAAACACGCCGCGATCCAGCCGTTGATCGATGCGTTTTCACGCGCGGCGGGGCAAGCGTGATAAAACTCGCAAACTCTAGCACCAGCGCGGCGTTTCAGGCAAAAATGCCCTGCAAGCCTCGCCCAATATAGGGTTTCCCAAGCAAACGATGCTGAATATCCGCAAACTCGATGCGCGCAACCATTCATTTGACGCTGAGCTTGCGGGCCTGCTCGCCTTCGGCAGCGCGCAAGACCCGGCGATCGACGCGATCGTGCGCGACATTCTCGACGACGTTAAGACGCGCGGCGACGCTGCCTTGCTCGCCTACACGGCGAAATTTGATCGTTGGACGCCCGCGAATATTGCGGAACTGGAAGTCGATGCGGAAACGATACAACGCGCGTTGCAAAACCTGCCGACAAACGTTCGCACTGCCCTGGAATTGGCCGCCGCGCGGATCAGGGAATATCACGCACACCAGATGCAGCCCTCGTGGCAATACACCGATGCCGATGGCAACCTGCTCGGCCAGAAAGTCACGGCGCTGGATCGTGTTGGCTTGTATGTGCCCGGCGGAAAAGCGGCGTATCCATCGTCAGTATTAATGAACGCGGTGACGGCAAAAGTGGCGGGCGTCAAGGAACTCATCATGGTGACGCCGACTCCCGATGGTGTCGTGAACCAGACCGTGCTTGCCGCCGCCGCACTGGCTGGCGTGGATCGTGTATTTCGCATCGGTGGCGCGCAGGCGGTTGGCGCACTCGCGCACGGCACCGCAACGATTCCACCAGTCGACAAGATCGTCGGCCCCGGCAATGCCTACGTTGCCGCTGCCAAGCGGCGGGTATTCGGCGTGGTGGGCATCGATATGATTGCCGGGCCGTCCGAAATCCTTGTCATTGCCGATGGAACGACCGATCCGGATTGGGTGGCGATGGATCTGTTTTCACAAGCCGAGCACGACGAAATCGCGCAAGCCGTATTGCTGTGCCCGGATGCGGCGCATATCGACGCTGTGTTAAAGAGCATGGAAACGCAACTCGCGAAGATGCCGAGAGCGGAGATCATCCGCGCCTCGCTGCAGAATCGCGGCGCGCTGATCCTCGTGCGCGATCTCGATGAAGCCTGCAATATTTCCAATCGCGTGGCACCAGAGCACCTTGAATTGTCGGTTGCCGATCCTGATGCGCTACTGCCAAAGATTCGCCATGCCGGTGCCATCTTCATGGGCCGGTTTTCATCTGAGTCACTCGGCGATTATTGCGCGGGGCCGAATCATGTGTTGCCCACTTCACGCACGGCACGGTTTTCTTCGCCGCTGGGCGTTTACGATTTTCAAAAGCGCTCGTCGATCATTCAAGTCTCACGCGATGGTGCCGACACGCTGGGGAAAACCGCCGCAACGTTGGCGCACGCCGAAGGCCTGGACGCACATGCGCGCTCGGCCGAATTCCGCTTGAAATGAGTTCCGGCAGCGACGACATCATCCGGCCCGGGATCCGCGCGCTTGCCGCGTATCACGTGCAACATGCGACGGGGATGATCAAGCTCGACGCAATGGAAAATCCATTCGCGTTTCCCGAGTCGTTGCGCGCGGGGCTCGCGGCAGCACTTGCGCAGGCATCGCTCAATCGCTATCCCAGCGCCGGCGCGGGCGAATTAAAAAATGACATCCGCGCGGCCATGCAAATTCCTGCCGCACTTGACATCCTGCTCGGCAACGGTTCCGACGAAATCATTCAAATCATTGCAATGGCCGTCGCGAAGCCGGGCGCGAAACTGCTGTCGATCGAGCCCTCATTCGTCATGTTCAAGATGATCGCGACCTACTGCGGGCTTCAGTACGTTGGCGTCCCGCTGCGCACCGATTTCAGCCTCGACCTCGACGCGGTATTGGCTGCGATAAAACGGGAGCGCCCGGCGATCACGTTCATCGCAAACCCGAACAATCCGACCGGCAATTTGTTTGAGCGCGCCTCGATCATCGACCTACTCGGGGCCGCGCGCTCCTTTGGCGGGCTGGTGGTCATCGATGAAGCCTACTTCGCGTTTTCGCATGAGTCATTCCTGGACGATATTGCCGCGCACCCCAATGCCGTGCTGATGCGCACGGTCTCGAAACTCGGACTGGCCGGCATTCGGCTGGGCATGTTGATCGGTCGCAGCACCTGGCTCGCGGAATTCGACAAAATCCGCCTGCCTTACAACATCAACGCACTCACGCAAGCGGCGGCACGGTTTGCGATGCAGCACTACGCCGCATTGACCGCGCAAGCGGAGACCATCAAGACCGAGCGGTCCCGCGTGGCGGCAGCACTTGATCGCATCCGTGGCATCGAGCGCTTTGCCTCGGAGGCCAATTTCATCCTGATCCGGGTGAACGACGCGCGTCAAACCTTCGATCACCTGCTCTCGCGTAAAATCCTCGTGAAGAACACCAGTACTGCACATCCGTTGCTGAAAAATACACTGCGCCTGACCATCGGTGCGCCCGCCGAAAACGATGCTTTGATCAACGCCCTGCAAGACGTGCCCAACCCATGAGAACCGCCGACGTCACCCGCAACACCAAAGAAACGCAGATCCGCGTTGTCATCAATCTTGATGGCACCGGCGAAGCCAAACTGGATTCAGGCATTCCGTTTCTCGATCACATGCTGGATCAAGTTGCACGTCACGGCATGATCGATATCGAGTTGAAGGCCAGCGGCGATCTGCACATTGACGCGCATCACACGGTGGAGGATGTCGGCATCACGCTCGGCCAGGCGATTACCAAGGCGCTCGGCGACAAGATCGGCATCCGCCGCTATGGTCACGCCTATGTGCCGCTGGATGAGGCCTTGTCGCGCGTGGTGATCGATTTGTCCGGTCGACCGGGGCTTGAGTATCACGTGAATTACACCCGTGACCGCGTCGGCGAATTCGACGTCGA
>JANOKK010000084.1:0-4150 GCA_031419255.1 Betaproteobacteria bacterium | reverse complement strand
GCCGCGATGTCGGCGACCCAGACGATCGCCGCAAACGACAGTAGCAACCATGGGCTGATCGCGCGCAGCGAAATCAGCGCCACTGCCATCGGAATGATCACCACGAATCCTGTCAATCCACGCAACCACATCGCCGCCGGGTGCCACATATTGGCGAGCCACAGCGGTGCGACGATCATCCAGAAAACCACCGCGATCTGCAAGGTCACTCGCGCCAATGTGGCGAATTCTGCGCCGGTACCATCGCTAAGGTAGGCGACAAAAAATGCGGCGGAGATCGCAAACGAGACCACGAGAAAAACATTTGCCTGCAGCGAATTCATTTGACCGAGGCGGCTCCATTCCCAACACGCCACCATCGCAATGCCGAAAGCAAACAAGGCCCAGGCCCAGGCAGGAAACGCGAACAGCGCGATCAATACGATCGGCAGAATCACGAGAGCAGTGATGACGCGGGTTTTCAGCACGCGGCGGGGAAACGCGTTATGCCGCGCCGGCGGCGGCGGCGGGGTTGGTCAGCGGTGTGACTTGTTCGCTGGTGCGACCGAAGCGGCGTTCTCGCGTGCGATAGGAATTGATCGCTTTCATCAACCCGGCGCGGCCAAAATCGGGCCACAACTCCGGCGTGAAATAAAATTCCGTGTAGGCCAATTGCCAGAGCAGGAAATTACTGATCCGCTCTTCGCCGCCGGTGCGGATGAAAAGATCCGGCTCCGGTGCATACGCCATGGCGAGATTTGCGGCCAACTCGGCTTCGGTGATGGCTTCGACTTCGGCCGAAACCGTATTGGCAAACTCAAGCACTGGCGCGCCGTTCCGGGCATTTTCAGCCTGCGAAGCGCGTACTTGCTGGAGTTTCATCTGTTGCGCCTTGTTGGCCGCTTGCAGAATATCCCACCGACCGCCGTAGTTGGCCGCGACGGTCAACGTAAGTTTTTCATTGTCGCGGGTCAGCGCTTCGGCGGTCGCGATCAGGTCACGAATGCGCGGATCAAACGGCGACAAATCGCCGACAACTTTGAAGCGGATGCGGTTTTCATGCAGCTTCGCGACCTCGCTTTCGAGCGCGCGGATGAAGAGTTGCATCAATACCGAAACCTCATCGGCGGGTCGCCGCCAGTTTTCGCTGGAGAACGCGAACAGGGTCAGATAATCGACCCCCAATTCGCCGCAGGCCTTGACCGTCTCTCGTACCGATTGAACGCCGCGTTTGTGGCCCGCCACGCGCGGCATGAAGCGCTGCTTGGCCCAACGACCGTTGCCATCCATGATGATGGCGATGTGGCGCGGCACATCGCGGGTCTCGGGAATCGATTGGGTGGAACTTTCGTGCATGGCGCGCGGATGCGGCGGCGGGTTGATGCGACCCTACACCGACATCAAATCCTTTTCTTTTTCCGCGACGGCTTTGTCGATGTCGTGAATAAAACGGTCGGTCAATTTCTGCACGTCGTCCTGCGCTTTTTTCTCGTCATCCTCAGGCAGGGTTTTCGCTTTCAGCGCGTCTTTCAATGTGGTGTTGGCGTCGCGGCGAATATTTCGCACCGCCACTTTGGCGTGCTCGCCTTCGCTCTTGACGATCTTGGCGAGTTCTTTGCGGCGCTCTTCGGTGAGCGAAGGCATCGGCACGCGAATCGCGTCGCCGGCCGAAATGGGATTCAGGCCGAGGTCGGAATCGCGGATCGCCTTTTCGATGGTCATGCTGAGTTTTTTCTCGAACGGCTGAACCGTAATGGTGCGCGCGTCCGATAAGTTCACGTTCGCGACTTGCCGCAGTGGCACCATCGCGCCGTAATAATCGACCTGGATGTGGTCGAGAATGCCGGAATGCGCGCGCCCTGTGCGGATTTTGCCGAGATCGTTTTTCAACGTCTCCAGCGATTTCGCCATGCGGCTTTCGGATTGCTTTTTCAGATCTGCGACGTTCATTTCTTCGCTCCGCCTACTTAACTGGAAAACCGATCTATACGTGAACCAGCGTGCCTTCGTCCTCGCCCAGAACCACCCGCTTCAGGGCGCCCTCTTTAAAGATCGAGAATACATTGATCGGCAATTTCTGGTCCCGGCACAAGGCCAATGCTGTTGCATCCATGATTTTCAGATTCTTGACGATGGCCTCGTCAAACGAAAGCTGATGATAGCGCGTCGCGGTCTTGTCTGTCTTGGGGTCAGCCGTATAAACGCCGTCGACTTTGGTCGCTTTCAGGACGATTTCGGCACCGATTTCGGCACCGCGCAACGCGGCTGCGGTATCGGTGGTGAAAAACGGATTGCCGGTACCGGCGGCAAACACCACCACTTTGCCTTCTTCCAGATATTGCATCGCCTTGGGCCGCACGTATGGCTCGACCACGGATTCAATATTAATGGCCGATTGCACGCGCGGAATCAGGCCCACTTTCGACAACGCGTCTTGCAGTGCGAGTGAATTCATGACAGTCGCGAGCATGCCCATGTAATCGGCAGTCGCGCGATCCATACCGGCAGCACTGGTAGACACACCGCGAAAAATGTTGCCGCCACCGATGACGATGCCCATTGCCACACCCAGATCCGCGACACTCTTGATCTCGGCTGCGATGCGCTGAATGGTGGGGCGATTGATACCGTACGCATCGTCGCCCATCAACGCTTCACCGGACAACTTGAGAAGAATTCTTTTGTATTTCGGCGTCATCGGGGCTCCTGAATGTTGCTAAGTCTGAACGCGGATTGTGTCCGCAATCGGGCTGGAATCGGCGGGTAAAAACAAACGGGGAAGCGAATTGTCGCTTCCCCGCCGTATTGCTTATCGAGAGGCAGCCGCCGCCGCTTCCGCGACTTCCGCCGCGAAGTCGGTAACTTTCTTGGCAATGCCCTCGCCGACCACATACAACGTGAACGAATTGACCGCAGCACCCTTTGATTTCAACAGTGCCTCGATGGTCATCTTGTCATCTTTGACAAACGGCTGGCTCAGCAGCGCGACTTCCTTCAAATACTTCGCGGCCGAGCCTTCGACCATTTTGGCGACGATGTCGGCCGGCTTGCCCGATTCGGCGGCTTTCTGGCGGGCGATTTCGCGCTCTTTTTCAACCAACTCCACAGGCACCTGGGCGCTCGACAATGCGACCGGTTTGGCGGCGGCAATATGCATCGAAATATCTTTGGCCAGCGTCACGTCGCCGCCGGTGATATCGATCAACACGCCGACCTTGGAGCCACCGTGAATATAATTGTTCAACGTGCCTTTGGCTGGCACGCGAACGAAACGCCGGATCGACATGTTTTCGCCGATTTTGCCGATCAATGCCTTGCGGGCATCTTCAACGCTGGTGCCGTTGATGGGCAATGCCGACAATGCCGCCACGTCCGCCGGGTTTTGCGTCGCCACCAGCTCCGCGAGCTTGGCAGACAGCGCCAGAAAATCATCGTTTTTCGCGACGAAATCGGTTTCGCAATTGATTTCAACAATGGCGCCCAATTTCTGGTCGCCGGAAATATGGATTGCGACCACGCCTTCAGCCGCCACACGGCTGGCCGCCTTGCTGGCTTTGCTGCCCAACTTGACGCGCAAAATTTCTTCGGCGCGCTCCATGTCGCCGCCGGCTTCAGTCAGCGCGCGCTTGCATTCCATCATCGGCGCGTCGGTTTTCTCGCGCAATTCTTTGACCATCCCTGCTGTAATGTCCGCCATTTCCGTTCCTATTCGCTATTTCGTTGTCTGCTATTCGTTTTATTGAAACTTAAAAAAAAGGGGCCGGAGCCCCTTTTTTCCGATTTGAAAATTACTTCGCTTCGTCTTCGGTCACTTCGACCAATTCCTCGCCCGGCTTCACCATTTCCTGGATGACCTGGCTCTTGCCTTCAAGGATCGCATCGGCCACACCGCGTGCGTAGAGGCGAATCGCGCGGGTTGAATCGTCGTTGCCGGGGATCACATAATCCACGCCATCGAGCGAATTATTGGTATCGACCACACCGATGATCGGCACGCCCAATTTCTTCGCTTCGGTGACGGCAATTTTGTGGAAGCCGACGTCGATGACAAAAATCGCATCGGGCACGCCGCCCATGTCCTTGATACCGCCCATCGAGCGCTGGAGTTTTTCCATTTCGCGCGAGAACATCAGGCCTTCTTTTTTCGACAATTTTTCGAGCGAACCGTCGG
>JANOKK010000083.1:0-5595 GCA_031419255.1 Betaproteobacteria bacterium | reverse complement strand
TTTCACGCGGCCACGCGGCTGCGCGGATTTGATACTGACCTTGATAACGTCTCCGATGCCCGCATAACGGCGCTTGGATCCACCAAGGACTTTGATACACATCACTGATCGCGCGCCGGTGTTATCGGCGACGTCGAGAATCGACTGCATCTGAATCATTTTTTTTCTCCAACTTGTGCCGCAACCACCGATGTGTATCAAAGTCCTTGGTGGATCCAAGCGCCGCTATGCGGGCATTGGTGACGTCATCAAAGTCAGCATCAAGTCCGCGCAGCCCCGTGGCCGCGTGAAGAAGGGCGAGGTCTATAACGCCGTGGTGGTTCGCACCGCCAAGGGCGTGCGCCGCAACGATGGTTCGCTGATCAAGTTCGACGGCAATGCCGCCGTGCTGCTGAATGCGAAGCTGGAGCCAATTGGCACCCGTATCTTTGGGCCGGTTACGCGTGAATTGCGTAACGAGCGCTTCATGAAGATCGTGTCGCTGGCACCGGAAGTATTGTAAGGAGCCGATGATGAGCAAGATTCGCAAAGGCGATCAGGTCGTCGTCCTCACGGGCAAAGACAAAGGCAAGCGCGGCACGGTGTTGCGCGTAGTTCCCGATGTCGAGCGCGCCGTAGTGGAAGGCGTCAATCGCGTCAAGAAACACACCAAGCCCAACCCGATGAAAGGGCTGACCGGCGGGATAGTCGAGAAAGAAATGTCGATCCATCTTTCCAATATCGCCATTTTTAATCCGGCCACCAGCAAAGCGGATCGCGTCGGATTCAAGACCCTGGACGATAAACGCAAAGTGCGCGTTTTCCGCTCCAACGGTGAAGTTGTCGACGCGTAAGGAATAGACATGACTCGACTGCAAACACATTACAAAGACGTGGTGGCGCCGGCGCTGATGAAGCAATTCGGCTACAAATCCACCATGCAAGTGCCGCGCATCAGCAAGATCACGCTGAACATGGGCGTGGGCGAAGCGGTAGCCGACAAGAAAATCATGGATCACGCCGTGGGTGACATGAAAAAAATCGCCGGACAAAAGCCGGTGGTGACCTTGTCGAAGAAATCGATCGCCGGATTCAAGATTCGCGACGGTTATCCGATCGGCTGCATGGTCACGCTGCGTTCAAACCGCATGTATGAATTCCTCGACCGTCTGATTACGGTTTCGCTGCCGCGTGTGCGCGACTTCCGTGGAATTTCCGGACGCTCTTTCGATGGCCGTGGCAATTACAACATGGGCATCAAGGAACAGATCATTTTCCCCGAAATCGAGTACGACAAGATCGACGCGGTTCGCGGCATGAACATCTCGATTACCACCACCGCCAAAACGGACGCGGAAGCCAAGGCATTGCTGGCTGCGTTCAAATTCCCGTTCCGAGGCTAAAGACACGTCATGGCTAAACTCGCTCTTATCAATCGGCAGGACAAACGCGAAAAGCTGGTGAAGAAATTCGCACCAAAACGCGCCGCGCTCGTGAAAATCATCAATGACCAAAGCATCCCGGAAGAAGACCGCTTCCAGGCGCGCTTGAAACTGCAAGCATTGCCGCGCAACGCGAACCCAACGCGCCTGCGCAACCGCTGCGCGCTGACGGGTCGTCCCCGCGGTGTGTATAGCAAATTCGGCCTGGGCCGCAACAAATTGCGTGAAATCGCTATGCGCGGCGAAGTGCCGGGCCTGGTGAAAGCAAGCTGGTAACCGGAAAGCGCACGGAGACAAATTATGAGTATGAGTGATCCGATCGCCGATATGCTGACTCGCATTCGCAATGCGCAGCAGTCGGAAAAGGTCGATGTGACGATGCCCGCTTCGAAAGTGAAGTCGGCCATTGCAAAAGTGTTGAAGGACGAAGGCTACATTGAAGACTTCGCGATTCGCACCATCGAAGGTAAAAACGAACTGAACGTGAGCCTCAAGTATTACGCAGGCAAACCGGTCATCGAGAAGATCGAGCGCATCTCGCGCCCCGGCCTTCGCGTTTACCGCGGACGTGAAGATATCAAACCTGTCATGAACGGCTTGGGGGTGGCAATTGTGTCCACTTCGCAAGGCGTCATGACCGATCGCAAAGCGCGCGCTACCGGTGTCGGTGGTGAAGTGCTCTGCATCGTGGTGTAAGGAGCGAATCACATGTCACGCGTAGGTAAGCTCCCCATCACCGTTCCGGCAAAAGTGGAAATCACGCTGGCCGCGAACGAAATCACGGTAAAAGGCCCGCTCGGCACGTTGAAGCAAGCGTCCTCCCGCGATGTTACTGTCAAGAAAGACGGCGACAAAATCGTATTTGAAGCGATTGGCAACAGCAAACAAGCCAACGCCATGTCCGGCACGATGCGTGCACTGATCGCTAATATGGTGACTGGTGTCGAAAAAGGTTTTGAACGTAAATTGTCGCTGGTCGGCGTGGGCTACAAGGCTGCGGCGCAAGGCAATAAGCTGAATTTGACACTCGGTTTTTCTCATCCGATCGTGCATTCGATGCCCGAAGGCGTGAAGTGCGAAACCCCGGTGCCGACTGAAATTATCATCAAGGGCGTGGACAAGCAGAAGGTCGGCCAGGTTGCCGCCATCGTCCGCAGCTATCGTCCGCCAGAGCCGTACAAAGGCAAGGGTGTGCGCTACTCCGATGAGAAGATCACTCTCAAAGAAACGAAGAAGAAGTAAGCGAGGCCATCATGATCGACAAGAAAATTTCCCGTCTGCGCCGCGCCGCGAAAACCCGCGCCACGATCGCCAGATTGAAAGCAGTTCGCATGACCGTGCATCGCACCAATACGCACATCTATGCACAGATCCTCGACGCCACCGGCGCCAAGGTGCTGGCAGCGGCTTCAACTGCCGAAAAAGAAGTGCGCGGCCAGGTCAAAAGCGGCTCCAGCAAAGATGCAGCCGTGCTGGTCGGTAAGCGGATTGCTGAGCGCGCAAAAGCGGCCGGTGTTTCCACCGTTGCGTTTGACCGTTCGGGCTTTGCGTATCATGGCCGCGTCAAAGCACTGGCCGACGCAGCGCGCGAAGCCGGCCTCACGTTCTAAGCCGGCCCGACGTCTTAATTAAGGATTCGAAAAAATGGCAAGAAACGATCAGCACGAAGACAAAGGCGACGGCCTCCGCGAGAAGATGATCTCGGTAAACCGCGTCACCAAAGTGGTGAAGGGCGGACGTATCCTGGGATTTGCCGCGTTGACCGTGGTCGGTGATGGCGATGGCTCCATCGGCATGGGCAAGGGCAAGTCGCGCGAAGTACCGGTTGCGGTGCAAAAGGCGATGGAAATGGCCCGCCGCCGTCTCGTAAAGATTCCCCTCAAGAACGGCACCTTGCATCATACGGTGATCGGCCAACACGGCGCGACCCGCGTGTTCATGCAGCCGGCAGCAGAAGGTAACGGTATCAAGGCCGGCGGCGCGATGCGTGCCGTGTTTGAAGTGATGGGCATCACCAACGTTTCCGCCAAGTGTCACGGCTCCACCAATCCGTACAACGTCGTTCGCGCGACACTGGATGGTCTGTTGCAAATCAGCCGTCCCTCGGAAATCGCCGCCAAGCGTGGCAAGACCGTCGAAGAAATTCTCGGTTAATCGAAAGCATCAAGAGAACATCGAGACAACATCATGGCTACTCAAAAAACCATCACCGTCACATTGGTCAAGAGCACGATCGGTCGCCTGGAAGCGCATAAAGCGTGCGTTCGCGGCCTGGGCTTGAAAAAGCCACATCAGACCGTCACTGTCATTGATACGCCCGATAACCGCGGCATGATCAACAAAGTGAGCTACATGCTCCGCGTTGAAGCCTAAGTTCGGTAAGCGAAAGCGAAGAACATCATGGAATTGAATACAATCAAGCCTGCCGAGGGCTCCAAGAAAAATCGCCGCCGTGTAGGTCGCGGAATCGGTTCCGGCTTGGGCAAGACCGCCGGTCGTGGCCATAAAGGACAGAAATCCCGTTCGGGCGGCTTTCACAAAGTTGGCTTTGAAGGCGGTCAGATGCCGTTGCAGCGTCGCCTACCGAAGCGCGGATTTATTTCGTTGACCCGTGACGATACGGCACAAGTGCGTTTGTCGGAAATCGCGAAAATGCCGGTGGACGTGATCGATTTGGCCGCATTGAAACAGGCCGGATTCGTTCCACACTTGGCGCTGACGGCAAAAGTCATCCTTTCCGGAAAGCTCGACAAGAAAGTCAAGCTGATTGGCATCGCCGCGACCAAGGGTGCGAAAGCGGCCATTGAAGCGGTCGGCGGATCACTTGAAGCGCTTCCGGCCAAGGCTGCGGCCCAGGCGGCGGCGTAAGCCTGATCTAACCGTAGATACCAAAGAATAATCGAGATAACGCGTTGGCCTCCAATCCTTTAGCGGCAATGGGCAAAATGAGCGACCTGAAACGCCGACTGGTGTTTCTGGTGTTGGCGCTCATCGTCTTCCGCATCGGCACGCATATCCCCGTTCCGGGCATCAATCCGGTGGAGATGGCCAAGCTGTTCGATACGCAAGGCGGCGGCATTCTCGGCATGTTCGACATGTTCTCGGGCGGCGCGTTGTCACGGTTTTCAGTGTTTGCGCTGGGCATCATGCCCTACATTTCGGCATCCATCATCATGCAATTGCTGACAGTCGTGTATGCACCGCTGGAAGCGATCAAGAAAGAAGGCGAAGCCGGGCGGCGCAGAATTACCCAGTACACGCGTTATGGCACGGTTGCGTTGGCGTTGTTCCAGGGCGTCGGCATTTCAATCGCGCTGGAATCGCAACCCGGCTTGGTGATTGATGCTGGCATGGCATTTCGTTTGACCACCGTGCTTACGCTCGTCAGTGGAACGATGTTTCTGATGTGGTTGGGCGAGCAGATCACCGAGCGCGGTGTCGGCAACGGTATTTCGCTGATCATTTTTGCGGGAATTGTCGCGGGCCTCCCGTCGGCGATCGGCGGCACGTTGGAATTGGCCCGAACGGGTGCGATGTCGATTCCGGTGGTGTTGGGAATCGTCATATTGGTCGTGGTCGTGACTTATCTGGTGGTATTTGTTGAACGCGGCCAGCGCAAGATTCTTGTCAACTATGCCAAGCGGCAGGTCGGTAACAAGTTATACGGCGGCCAGTCCTCGCACTTGCCATTGAAGCTCAACATGTCGGGCGTGATCCCGCCGATTTTTGCATCCTCGATCATCCTGTTTCCGGCGACGGCGGCAGGCTGGTTTGGGCAAAACGACAGCATGACGTGGTTGAAGGATATCGGTGCGGCATTGTCGCCGGGTCAACCGCTCTACACAATTTTGTACGCTGCTGCGATTATCTTTTTCTGCTTTTTCTATACCGCGCTGGTATTCAATTCCAAGGAAACCGCCGACAACCTGAAAAAGAGTGGTGCGTTTGTTCCGGGTATCCGCCCGGGCGAGCAGACCGCGCGCTACATCGACAAGATTTTGATGCGTCTTACATTGACCGGCGCTCTGTACATCACGCTGGTGTGTTTGCTCCCGGAATTCTTGCGATTGCAATACAACGTGCCGTTTTATTTCGGTGGAACATCACTACTCATCATCGTCGTTACCACGATGGATTTCATGGCGCAGTTGCAGGCCTACATGATGTCGCACCA
>JANOKK010000082.1:0-3467 GCA_031419255.1 Betaproteobacteria bacterium | reverse complement strand
CGCGCCTGGGGCGTGGTGACGCTTTGGCTGGTGCGAAATATCTGCGGCATCGATTACACGATTCGCGGGCTTGAGAATATTCCCGCGCAGCCCTGCGTCTCGATGGCGAAGCATCAATCGGCATGGGAGACCGTGTTCATTCTCGTCACCATACCGCGCGCAGTGTGGATCATCAAGCGCGAATTGCAATGGCTGCCGATCATTGGCTGGGTGTTGTATGCGCTGAAGTCGATCGCGATTGATCGCAAAAGCGGCAAGCGCGCCGTCGATCAGATCGCCGAGCAGGGCCGGGATCGGCTCGCGCAGGGATTATGGATTTCAATATTTCCAGAAGGCACGCGTGTGGCACCGGGCACGCGTGGACGCTATGGCATCGGCGGCGCATTTCTCGCGGCAAAAACGGGCGCGCCGATTCTGCCGATGGCGCACAATGCGGGCGAATGCTGGCGACGAAACGCGTTTCTGAAGTATCCAGGCAAGGTGACGGTCAGCATTGGGCCGTTGATCAAAACAGCGGGACGAGAGCCCGCAGACATCATCGCCGATGTGGAAAACTGGATCGAGGCGGAAATGCTGACCTTGCCGCCGGCAAGCGCATGATGAAATTTTTGTAAGTCGGAGCACCATGTTCTTCAAATTGAAAAGCAAGCCAGCCATCGAACGGTCGATTGTCCCCGAAGACATGGAGCGCAGCATCGCGCTCGACGGGCGGCGCGTCGATTACAAATTGGTGCGGCGGCGCGGCCGGCGCGGCGTGGGATTGAAAATCGATGGAACCGGGATGACGGTGGCGGCTTCTCTGACGACACCGATCGGCTCGATCGAGGAGATGATTGGCAAGAACGAAGCGTGGGTGTTGAAAAAACTCGATGAATGGTCACATCGGCGCATTCAGCCGCAGCGCTGGCAGACGGGTCACGCGGTCTATTTCATGGGCGAGACGTTGACCTTGATGATCGACATCGGTGCGACGCGCGCGCATGTCGAGCAATCGATGGGGCATTTGTTCGTGCGGGTGCGCGAGGCCGATCCCGCATTGGTGGAAAAAACCGTGGTGGCGTGGTTCAAGCGCGCCGCACTGCCGCATCTCGCGCAGCGCGCGTTCTTCTACTCCAGGCTGCATGGCTTGAACCCGCCGCGGGTGTTTCTCTCCAGCGCCAACAGCCGTTGGGGCAGTTGCAATTCGCGCCGCGAAACACGCTTTTCGTGGCGGCTCATCAAGGCACGGCCAGCGTTGATCGATTATGTTGTGTGTCACGAGCTTGCGCATTTGCGGCACATGAATCATTCGACCGCGTTCTGGCAGGAGGTTGCGCGCATGTGCCCGCAGTATCGAGAATTGAAAGTGGAACTCGACGCGAACGACCACACGTTCCGCGCGTTCTGACGATTGACCACTGCAACACAAAGGAATTTCATGCAACTTCTCCACACCATGATCCGCGTCGTCGATCTCGATAAGTCGATCGATTTCTACACCAATGTTCTCGGCATGAAATTGCTGCGCCGAAAGGATTATCCCGACGGAAAATTCACTTTGGCGTTCGTCGGTTACGGTGATGAATCGCAAACGGCGGTGATCGAACTTACGCACAATTGGGAGACCAAGAGTTACGAGCTCGGCAACGCGTTCGGCCATATCGCGATTGGCCTGCCGGATGTTTACAAGGCCTGCGAAGCGGTGACCGCGAAGGGCGGAAAAGTGACGCGTGCGCCGGGGCCAATGAAGTTCGGCGGCAGCGTGATCGCGTTTGTGGAAGACCCGGATGGATACAAGATTGAGTTTATTCAGAAGGCAGCGTGACGGTTTTTGCACCGGAAGACTCTAGCACTGGCGCGGATTTCTGGGCAAAAGTGTCTGTAAAGGCCCGCCGAATGGCGTTCTGCGTGTTTCACTCAAAGCGCAAAAATAGCAGTGTCATCCTGAGCGACGCGAAGGATCTCGTCACGACAAGATACTTCGCGTCGCTCAGGATGACACCGTGCTTTTTAAATCGAAGCGGAATTAGTCTTTCACTACTTCGATATCTGCGAGCCGAATAAATTCCTCCACCGACAGCGTTTCGCCGCGTCGCTTTGGATCGATCCCCGCCGCCTGAATTTGCGCGGCGGTCAAGAACGGTTTCAGCGTATTGCTCAAGGTTTTCCGCCGCTGCCCGAATCCCGCCGTGACCATGGCCGAAAATCGAGTCTCGTCTCTTGCGCGCAATCGCGACGCATCGAGCGGCACAATTTGCACAATCGCCGAATCGACTTTTGGCGGTGGCGTGAATGCGCTCGGAGGTATATCGAACAATCGCTGCATCTGGAACCGGTATTGCAACATTACGGACAAGCGTCCGTAGGCTTCGGTATCCGGAGCTGCCACCATGCGATCGACCACTTCTTTTTGCAACATGAATATGCCGTCGATCAGTTGCTCCGCAAAACCAGCCAGATGAAACAGAAATGGCGTTGAGATGTTGTAGGGCAAATTGCCGACGCATCTAAACGGCGCATCGAGAATCTCAAAATAAAAATCCAGCGCGTTCGTTTCATGTAGCGTGAATTTTTCGGGCGGAAATCGCGTCCGCAGCGCACTCGCGAGATCGCGGTCAATTTCCACGGCGTGCAAATGATTCAATTTTGCAATCAATGGCGCGGTGATCGCACCTGGCCCTGGGCCGATTTCAATCATCACGTCGTCGGCCTGCGGCGCGATGGCGCCGACGATGCGGTCGATACAATACCGATCGGTCAGGAAATGTTGACCAAAGCGTTTTTTCGCGCGCGGCAGCATTCTAGTGTCTCGACCCAGAAATATCGATACATGAAACGGCGTCTTTTTCCGCATGGCAGTTTCGGCGCACCAGCGGTGCGCCCTCGTCGTTGCCATAGGCCATGCTATGCCGCCGCCCCGCGCCTTGCCATGCGAAAAAATCCATCCGTTTCATAATGTATCGCTATTTCTGGGTCGAGACACTAGTGGCGGCGCTTGGACGCAAGTTCGATCGCAAGTTCGATCGCGGCTTTCATGCTGCCCGTCTCGATCACACCGCTTCCCGCAAGATCCAGCGCAGTGCCGTGATCGACTGATGTACGAATGATCGGCAAGCCCAGTGTTACATTCACACCTTTGCCAAAGCTCGCGTATTTCAGCACGGAGAGACCTTGATCGTGATAAATCGCGAGCACAGCGTCGGCGTGCTCAAGGTGGCGCGGTGTGAACAGGGTATCGGCAGGCAAAGGGCCAACGAGTCGCATGCCCTCATTTTTCAATTTCGCAACAGCGGGCGCGATGACATCGATTTCCTCGCGGCCCAAATAGCCGCCTTCGCCTGCGTGTGGGTTCAAGCCGGCAACCAGAATTCGCGGGTTCGCAATGCCGAATTTGCCAATCAGATCGGCATGCAAGATGCGCAATGTGGCGGTCAAGGATTCGCGCGTGATTGCCGCGGGCACATCGGCGAGCGCCAAATGCGTGGTGG
>JANOKK010000081.1:0-4962 GCA_031419255.1 Betaproteobacteria bacterium | reverse complement strand
GTGAGATACGAGCCGAATTGCGCGACCACCAGAAGGTAGATCAGGATAAGGCCGACCGCATAGGCGGCCCCCATGTCGCGAAACGTTTCGTAAGTAATCTGCCACTCGCCGTCCCACTTCACCGCGTAGTCCCGATAGGCGTCCTCCGGTTGGGCGATGAAATACTCTTTCATCGCGCCCCCCTGCGGTGTGGTGATCGCGTTGATTTCCGCGCGCATCGCAAACATGCCATAGAGCGGGCTATCCACTTTGCCGGCCATGTCGCCGACAACGTAATTCACCGGATGCAAATTTTTGTGATAAATCGGTTGCTCGCGCAGCGTATCGCTGGCCGTCACCAATTCGCGAATTGGCACCAGTTTGCCCGCAGCGGTGCGCACCGACAGTTGCGTCAGCGCCGTCAAGTCGCCATGAAGTTCGGCCGGCAACTGAATCGTTGCGGCCACCGGATATTTACTGCCATCGTGCAGGTAGGTCGCGGCTTCGCCATGGAGACCGGCGCGCAATGTTTCCACAATCTGCTGTTGCGTAACGCCCATCAACGCCGCTTTGCGCCGATCCACCAACAATATGGTGCGTGGGGCGGCGGCAATACTGCTGTCATCGACATCGACCACACCCGCGGTTTTCTCGAAGATGGCGCGGATCCTCTTTGCCACCTCCCGTCGACCGTCGGCTTCCGGGCCATACACTTCGGCCACAATCGGCGCCAGCACTGGCGGGCCGGGCGGCACTTCAACCACTTTCACATTTGCGCCAAATCGCTTGCCGATTTCGTGCAACGCCGGTCGCACACGCGTCGCAATTGCATGGCTTTGCTCGCTTCGTTGGTGTTTGTCGACGAGGTTGACCTGAATTTCGCCGACCTCGCCTCCGGCGCGCAAGTAGTATTGACGCACCAGCCCGTTGAAATTGATCGGTGCCGCTGTGCCTGCATAGGCCTGGTAATTTACTACTTCCGGCACTGTCGCCAGATGCGCCCCCAGTTCGCGCAACACCGCCGCCGTTTTTTCCAGCGGCGTGCCGGCGGGCATATCCACCATCACCGAGAATTCGGATTTATTGTCGAGCGGCAGCATTTTCAGGCGCACCAGCCCGACTGCCGGTAGCAGCAGCGACAATGCGATCAATACCAGCACGCCCATGCCCAACACCCGCCGCGCACGCGTGCCTTTTGCATCATCGAGCAATCGTGCGAACACGCGCTGGAACAAGGGTGCCAGTTTTCGCGTCAATGACGACACGGCGTGCGACGCATCGGCATCGGCGGGCTTCATCCACAGCCGGGCCAACCAGGGTGTTACCACGAACGCGATGCCGAGCGAGAGCAGCATGCCCATGCTTGCATTGACCGGGATCGGACTCATGTACGGCCCCATCAGCCCTGACACGAACGCCATCGGCAACAACGCGGCGATCACGGTGAAGGTCGCCAGGATGGTCGGGCCGCCGACTTCATCGACCGCGCCGGGAATCAGCTCGGCCAGTGTTTTTTCCGGATGCAACTGTTGGTGGCGGTGAATATTTTCAACCACCACGATCGCGTCATCGACCAGAATGCCGATGGAAAAAATCAGCGCGAACAGCGACACACGGTTGAGCGTAAACCCCCACGCCCACGATGCGAACAGTGTGGCCGCGAGGGTGAGTATCACGGCCGTGCCGACGATAGCGGCTTCCCGGCGGCCCAGTGCAATGAACACCAATGCCACCACCGAGACCGTTGCAAACAGGAGTTTGGTGATCAGCTTCTGCGCCTTGTCGTTGGCGGTGGCACCGTAATTGCGAGTCTCGCTCACCTCAACGTCGGCGGGGATGACAGTATTCTTGAGCGATTCAACGCGGCGCATCACGGCGTTGGATACGTCGATCGCGTTTTCGCCGGGCTTCTTGGTAATGGCAATCGTCACCGCCGGATATTCGGTGCCATTGGTGCCTGTTGTGCCGTGCCAAACCATCTGCACGGGCGGCGGTGGGCCATCGCGCACGTTGGCGACATCGCGCAGGAAGACCGGCTTGCCGCTACGCACGCCCACCACCAGTTCCGCAATATCCGCCGCACTTTCAAAAAACGGGCCCGATTCAATGGCCACCGCACGATTGCCCGACAGCAAATTTCCCACCGGCATGCCGGCATTGGCCGACTGCAATGCGCTGCGCAAATCGGCAACGGTTACGCCGCTGCCCGACATGCGGGCGGAATCGATCTCGATCATGATTGCGCGACCGGGGCCGCCGATGGTGCGCACTTCGCGCGTGCCGGCAACGCGTTTCAAGTCGGCCTCGATACTGTGCGCCACACGCTCCAGATCGAAGGTGCTGGCTGTCTTGCTGAACAGCGTCAGGGCCACGATGGGCACATTGTCGATGCCCATTGGTTTGATCAACGGGTCGAGTACGCCGAGTCCTTTCGGCAGCCAGTCGGCATTGCTGTTCACGGCGTCATAGAGGCGCACCAGCGCATCGATACGCGGCACGCCGACCTTGAACTGTACGGTGACAATCGCCATGCCGGGCCGCGACACCGACATCACATGTTCGATTCCGGCGATTTGCGATAGCACCTGTTCGGCCGGTGTCGCCACCATCTGCTCGACATCGCGAACCGACGCGCCGGGAAACGCAATGAGCACGTTCGCCATCGTCACATTGATCTGCGGCTCTTCCTCGCGCGGCGTAACCCACACTGCGAATGCGCCGAGCAACAGCAGTGTCAGTGCCAGTAGCGGCGTGATTTGCGCACCGAGGAAAGTGGCGGCCGTGCGACCGGACACGCCAAGCCGGGCACTCATCAGCGTACCCGTGCCGCAGCTTGTGGATCCGTCGCAACACGCTCGCCGACCGTGATGCCGCTGAGGACTTCGATCGAATCGCCGACCACCCGGCCAACGCGAATTTGCCGCAGCATCGGCTTGCCGGCGGGATCGAGCACATAGGCACCGGTCATTTCGGCACGCCGGAATATTGACTTCGCGTCGATAAACACCCGCGCCGCATCACCACCGGCACCATCCAGCCAGACACGCGCAAACATACCCGGCACGGCGTTTACGGTGCCAGCGCCGTTTGCTGTGGCGGCGGGCAGGTCGAGACGTAGCTGAACCGTGTGGGTGTTGGGATCCAAGGCCGGTAGTACCGTGACACCTGTCGGTGTGATCCACTTCAGCGCGCCGGCTGCGCCCGGAAATTCCACTTTGGCGCTTTGTTTCAATTGCCGCGAGGTATCGATCGTTTGCGGAATCGAAACCGTGACCCGAATCAACGCTGGATCATAGAGCGTGAGAATGGGGCGGCCCGGCATTGCCATATCGCCCAGCACGATCGATACATCAGCGACAACACCTGCGTACGGCGCGCGCAAAACGTAGAAGTCCGATTGCGATCGTGCGGCACCGGTCTGGGCAATTTGCGCGGCCACCTGGGCTTCCGCCGATTTGTAAATGGCCTCCGCCTGATCCAACGCGGCCTGACTGATAAAACGTTTTTCGAACAGGAGTTTTTGCCGCGCGAAGTCTTTTGCCGCGACCTCCAGTGCGGCGCGTGTCGCGCGTACTTGCGCGTGGCCGGCGGTGACGGTCTGATCGGCAGCGCGGGAATCCAGTCGCGCCAGCGCTTGGCCCATTTTCACACGGTCACCGGCCTTCACCTGAAGCTCGACCACCGCACCCGACACTTGCGCCGCGACCACGGTTTGACGGACGGCTTCGACGACCCCGTCAAAACTGCTGGACGGTGACTGGTTCGTCGATCTGGCAACATTTGAGGCCAATTGCGCGTGTGCGGTAGTCGGCACAAAACCTGCAAATGCCATCAATTCTATGACATAAACTAGGAGAGATATAAGTCGTAATTTATTGAAAATAATCATTTGTCACTTTATAACTAATTAATTTACATTATATTACTTAGTATTATATTGACGTTCAGTTACATTTTCAATATATTGTTGAAGAATATATTGATAAAGGACAAACATCGATGCAGATTCCCTCCAATAGCCTTGACTTGAACGCCATGCGCGTCGCGGCGGACCGTACCTGCGGCCTGCTCAAAACGCTGTCGAACCGCGATCGACTATTGTTGCTATGCCAAATTTCGCAGGGCGAGCGCTGCGTGAGCGAACTCGAAACCACACTGGACATTCATCAACCCACACTCTCACAACAGCTTGGCGTGCTGCGCGATGAAGGGTTGGTATCCACCCGGCGTGAAGGCAAATGGATCTATTACTCGATTGCCAGCAAAGAAGCGTTGGCGGTAATCGAGGTGCTCTATCAGCAGTATTGTGGCCCGCCACAATGATTCAATTTTCGACCTACTGAACCTGTCGTACAGGGCTGCGCAACGGATTGCGACACTTCGCCCGCAAAGCATCGGCGTAAAATGAGCATCTTTCACGCTCAATATTTCCGCCATGAAACCCAACGACCTGAAGCCCCAATTCAAATGGGACGACGCCCTTCTCCTTGACGATCAATTGACCGACGAGGAGCGCATGGTGCGCGATTCGGCGCGCGCCTATTGTCAGGAAAAACTGATGCCGCGGATTCTGAAGGCGAACCGCGAAGAAAAATTCGACCGCGAGATCATGAACGAAATGGGCGCCCTCGGCTTTTTGGGTTCCACCATTGACGGCTACGGCTGCGCCGGCGTGAACCACGTTTGCTACGGTCTGATCGCGCGCGAAGTCGAGCGTGTCGATTCCGGCTACCGGTCGGCGATGAGTGTGCAATCCTCATTGGTGATGCAACCGATCTTCACCTACGGCAATGAGGCGCAGCGTGAAAAGTGGTTGCCCAAATTGGCGACCGGTGAATTGATCGGTTGTTTCGGCTTGACCGAACCCAACGCCGGCTCCGACCCGGGATCGATGATCACGCGTGCTAAAAAAGTCGACGGCGGCTATCAATTGCACGGCGCAAAAATGTGGATCACCAATTCACCCGTGGCGGATGTATTTGT
>JANOKK010000080.1:0-4157 GCA_031419255.1 Betaproteobacteria bacterium | reverse complement strand
AATACGTGCAAGCCGCGCGCGTGATCGGCAGGAAACCACTCGCCCTCATGTTCACGCATGTGCTGCCCAATGTCACCGGCCCGGTGCTGGTGCTGGGCACGTTGCACATCGGCACGGCGATCATCACCGAAGCCACGCTCTCATTCCTCGGCGTCGGTGTGCCACCGACGCAACCTTCGCTTGGCACCTTGATTCGCATCGGCAACGATTTTCTGTTCTCCGGCGAATGGTGGATCACGGTGTTTCCCGGCGGCGCGCTGGTGATACTGGTGCTCTCGATCAACGTCATCGGCGATTGGCTGCGCGATGCGCTCAATCCGAAGTTGAGATAGAGGCGTGCAGATGAAGCCCTATTTGCATCCTTTTGCGGCGGCGACGCTGGCGTGCGCATGCTTGAATGCGGGCGCGGTGAGTGGTGTCGATGGCCCCTGGAGTATTCTCATCGGCGGTACCGTGCCTTCGCCGGCAACCGATGGCTATTTCATGCCGATCTTGGTCTCCTCGCTCGATGGTACGTCGCCAGTTGGTCTTTCGGTGAAGACGAATCCTGGCAAGAAACAAGTGTTGCTCGATACGCCGCGCACGCAGAATGACCGCGCGCCCAGCCACAAGCGAATGGAACTCGAGATGGCACCCTGCATGCGTTATTTTGTGGCGGGGAAAAAATCCGCCCCCGCCTCATTGCGTTGGACGCCGGAAGTTTTCCGCGTTGAACCGATCGGCGAGTGCATGGCGGAATTCAAACTAAAGATCGGTGCACCGGCTTCCACGGAAAGTGTGGAAAGTACGGTAGTGAAATAACCATGTCCATGAACCCCACCCCGCTCTTGCAAGTCAAAAACCTGCGCATCGAATTCCCGACGCGGCGCGGCACGCTGGTTGCGGTCGATGACATCAGTTTTGATATTGCGCCCGGCGAAGTGCTGGGGGTGGTCGGCGAATCGGGAGCCGGTAAATCGCTCACGGGTGCGGCGGTCATCGGTTTGCTGGAACCACCCGGCCGCATTGCGTCCGGCGAAATTTTGCTGAACGGTCGACGCATCGATAACCTGCCGTTCGAAGAAATGCGCAAAATCCGTGGCCGCGAAATTGGTGCGATTTTTCAGGATCCGCTAACGTCGCTGAATCCGCTTTATACCATCGGCCGGCAAATCACCGAAACGATTCTCACGCATCTCGATGTGTCTGAAAAAGAAGCGCGTGACCGCGCGATTGCGCTCCTGCAAGAGGTGGGCATTCCCGCCGCCGAAAAACGTATCGACGCGTACCCGCATCAATTTTCCGGTGGTATGCGCCAGCGAGTGGTGATCTCACTGGCACTAGCGGCGCAACCGAAACTCATCATCGCCGATGAGCCCACCACCGCACTCGATGTTTCGATTCAGGCGCAGATCATCACGCTGCTCAAAAAACTGGGCCGCGAACACGGCACCGCAGTGATGTTGGTCACGCACGACATGGGCGTGATCGCCGAGACGGCGGATCGCGTGGCGGTAATGTACGCGGGCCGTATTGCTGAAATCGGGCCGGTCGCCGAAGTGATTCATCATCCGCAGCACCCCTACACGATCGGCCTCATGGGTGCGATTCCAAACGTCGGCGACAATAACGAACGCCTCGCACAAATCGATGGCTCGATGCCGCGTCTGACCGCAATTCCGTCGGGCTGCGCATTCAATCCTCGCTGCACTCGCAAGAAAGACATCGCCGGCAACCGCTGCGAAATCGAACGCCCGGGATTGTTACCCGCCGGTAAAACGCACGCCGCCTGCTGGCTGCATGCGGCCGATGCCGTGAAGGCAAGTGCCGCCATGAAGGAGCGCGCATGAGCGCCAATGCGGAAAAAATTCTGCTTGATGTCCGCGACATTGCGATGTCGTTCGATGTCTCAAAACCGTGGCTGAACCGCGTCATCGAAGGTCAGCCGAAGCAAATCCTCAACGCGGTTGATGGCGTTTCATTCACCATCGATCGCGGCGAAACACTCGCGCTGGTGGGTGAATCCGGCTGCGGTAAATCCACCGTTGCGCGCGTGATCTGCGGCCTGTACGAGCCGTCGCGCGGCTCGATCGTGTTCGAGGGTGCCGATATGGCGATCCCCGAAAACCGTGAAACATACCGCAAGCGCTTCCAGATGATTTTTCAGGATCCGTATGCAAGCCTGAATCCGCGCTGGCGCGTCGGCAAGATTATTGCCGAGCCGATCCTCTCGCACAATCTGATCAGCGATCCCGCGCAACTCAAAAAACGCGTCGATGAATTGCTGACACAAGTCGGCCTCTCGCCGCTCGACGCCGAAAAGTTTCCGCATGAATTTTCCGGTGGCCAACGCCAGCGGATATCGATTGCGCGCGCGCTGTCATCGAACCCGGAATTTCTGGTTTGCGATGAGCCAACCTCCGCGCTTGATGTCTCCGTACAAGCGCAGATTTTGAATCTGATGAAAGATCTGCAACGCGAATTCGGCCTCACCTATCTTTTCATCTCGCACAATCTGGCGGTGGTGTCGCATATCTCTGACCGCGTTGGCGTGATGTATCTCGGTCGCGTAGTGGAAATTGCGGACACCAAAAAAATATTCCAGCGCCCCCTGCACCCCTACACGCAGATGCTGCAATCGGCCATCCCCGATTTGAAAATGACCGGCAAGCAGCGCACCCCCGTGGCCGGTGAAGTCCCCAACCCCCTCAACCCGCCGCCCGGCTGCACCTTTCATCCGCGCTGCCCCTACGCGTACGAGCGCTGCAAAACCGAGCGCCCGGAATTGATCAAAGCACCCGATGGCGGGCAGGTGGCGTGTCACGCGGTGCAGGATAAGCGCATTCCGATTAGGCTCGCCGCGTAACCACCGCCAGACTTATTAAGTCCAGCGCTGGCGCGGTGTTTCGGGTGAAAGTGCTCTGAGGTGCACGTCAATGCTGGGGTTTGTCAAGCGGACTCCGAACCCCTCTCCCGCCGCGATTCAGCACGTGGGTGTAGATCATCGTCGTCTGCACATCTTTGTGCCCCAGTAATTCCTGCACGATACGAATGTCATAACCGGACTCGAGCAAGTGTGTCGCAAAAGAATGCCGCAACGTATGCGGTGTTGCGGGCTTGGTGATTCCCGCCAACTGCACCGCGCGGCGCATGCACCGCTGCAAGTTCTGCGGATCCGCATGGTGACGGCCTTCGCGCCCGGAGCGCGGATCAATACTCAGCTTTTGCGAGGGAAACACATATTGCCAGCCCCAATCACGCGCGGCCTTCGGGTATTTCCGCGCCAGCGCGAACGGCAAATACACCTCGCCCCGCGCCTCCTTGCAATCGAGCTCATGCAACGAGCGCACGCGCGCCAGATGATCGCGCAATTGCAACATCAACGATCCCGGCAACATCGTGACGCGATCCTTGAACCCCTTGCCCTCGCGAATCAGAATTTCGCCGCGCGCGAAATCGACATCCTTCACTCGAAGGCGCACCGCCTCCATAATGCGCATGCCCGTCCCATACGCGAGGGTAAGGATCAGCGCGGTCGTTCCATCGAGCCGATCCAGCACCGCCGAAACTTCCTCGCGCGTGAGCACCACCGGCATTCGCTTGGGCCGCTTGGAACGCTCGATGCCGTCAAGCCACGGCAATTGGATTTCCAATACTTCGCGGTAGAGAAAAAGCAGACCCGATAACGCCTGATTCTGCGTCGATGATGAGACGTTGCGCTCGACGGATAGGTACGTGAGGAACGCTTCAACCTCGGGCGCGCCAATGTCCTTCGGATGCTTCATGCGGTGAAACCGCACGAACGCTTTCACCCAATGAAGATAAGCCTGCTCGGTGCGAATACTGTAGTGCTTGCGCCGAATCCGGTCACGCACCTGGTCCAATAAACGGGGCGCGGACAAATCATGTGTTTGCATGTTTTAATTAGGAGGTGCTATTTCTCGTCAAAGGTGTGTTTCATATGAGGAACTTCCTAGAAACTGTACAAGTATACAGTTATTTGACGCTTTGTAAACCGTCATTTATGACGCCTACATCTAGTTGAACTAAACCGCTAACGCGGTGGCGTGTCTTTCGAGGCGGCCACCGCGTTTTTCATGTTGCACTGCGCATTGACAGGCGCGGGTGCAAGGCACTTCTTCTGGGGCTGGGGAATGTTCCCCGACCTTCAGGAGAAA
>JANOKK010000079.1:0-7848 GCA_031419255.1 Betaproteobacteria bacterium | reverse complement strand
CGAGTCAGGCACGACGCCGCCAACCAATGGTGCCACTTCGACGACGTATTCCTGCTCGACGGTATTTTCGTCGTCGATCAATTTTCGCGTGACACGCCAGTCCTGGGTGAAGACCAGCAATCCGCCCGCGTTCGGTTGCAGGGGAAGTGTCGCGGTCAAGCGGGAAAAGTGCCGCTTCTGCGGATGAACACCGGACGCGTCGTCGATGGCGTGGTTGACAATTGAAAGCGCGGGCGGCCAATCCTCCTTGCGATCACTCGATTCGTCCGGTGCCCAATGATAGAGAATCGTCACCAGTTCAATCGGTGCCAATGACGCGCCGTGACGCAACTCCACGTTTTGCGACAGGACGCGATGTTGCGGTTCGCGCACCACCACACCATCGACGGTCACCCAGCCGTCTTCAATGTATTGCTCCGCCTCACGCCGGGAGCAGGCGGCGATTGCGGCAATGCGTTTCGCGAGTCGTATGGGTTCGGGCATTTTTTTCTATCGTAAAAATTCGGCAAGCACGCACAGTATGCACGCGCGTTAACATGGCGACGTGCCAACACAATTTACACCCGCCGCGCTGGAGGGCATTACCCTCAAGACCATCGTCACGACACTGGTCGAGCGCATTGGCTGGGAGGCAATGGGTGAGGCTGTGCCAGTGCGGTGCTTTCTCATTGACCCTAGCCTCAAATCCAGTTTGACATTTTTGCGGCGGACGCCTTGGGCGCGAAAGCAGGTTGAAGAACTCTACATGGGTATCATGAACGGCGGCGTCACCTGACGAATCGAATCCCGGTTTCGCCATGGCACGATTGCACAGTGTCGCAGTCGCTGCAACGGTTCAGGGAATAAAGGATTCAGGAATAAGGATTCCCATTGCCGAGGTAATTCATGATGTATCGCGTCAACGATGTGTCTGCGCAGAAGCCGCGCGAAATACCGGCATCGGTACACATTTCCTTCATGATCCGCGCCTCGTTGGGAAACGGCCAAAGTGCCACGCCGGTATCGGCATTCCAGCCAGCCTCACCCTGAAATGTGGCCGTGCGACCGATGCGGTTGACGATCTGCGCACCGATTTGCCCTCCGGACGACCCGGCCGTTTTCAGCGGACTGCCGGCTTCGATGCGCACAAGGTAGGTCAATCCATTGCCAAACGGCGAATAGGTCACACGACCGGCGCCGTTGGATGTGCCGCCATTGTTAAAGGAATTGAAAAACGTCAGCGGCACACCGATCGACTCGGTATTGGTGTTGGCGACAATTGCATTGGTGACCGTGCCGGAATAACTGCGTGCGAATTGCACGAAGCCGGCACTTTGACCACTCAATTTGCTGGTGCCCGCAGTGATCCGATTCATCGTCACGCCAATGGTGCCGGCGCTTGAACCCATCGCCGACGCAAATTCGGCATCCCACAACACCATGTCCTCGACGACTGACCCACTGATTGCGCCGTTGCCGTCAAATCGGATGGCACCACCCGCCGGGCTTCTCAACGCAATATTGCCGAGCCAGCTATTGTTCGCGGTCGTGCCGGGGCTGTCGCTGTTGTAGACCGCATAGAACGCGCCTTGCCAGGACACATACGCAAGATCATTGTCGAGTATCAGCACGTTTTGCGCGGAACAGTTCGAGGAATTGTAGAAATTCAGCCCCGCCTCAGGATCCCCTTTGGTGTCGATCCAGCCCGCGTCGTGGCGGATCACGCCACGCCGCACCACAACGCGATTCGCGTTGTAAATAAGCAGGTTGTAGCGCCCGCCCCGGCCATGAAACCAGTTGTCCTCGAAGAGAATATCCGACGTGTCGCTGGCATCGTTCGAGCCGACGGTGGTTGCCGCGCAATTGCCGGATGCACAGCCGCCTTTGAATTCGTTTCTGAAAAACTTCAGGTGATTGCCAAGGATGGTGCGACCGAACGTATCCTGAAATCGCAATCCCTGAAAAATCAGGTAGCGATTGGAATGCGCCAACTCCATTCCACCGGTCAGTACGACCCCGCCTTCATTCTCGGCGCGTAGCGTAGTGAAATTCGCGGCGTTGCCGTTGGGAAGATTGGTCAACGCGTTTGCAGCGCCCGAATAGGTGCCGTCGCGGATGACCAGCGTATCACCGGCGGTGAGGCACAGAAGCCCCGCCTGCAGGGTGCGCCTCGCGGTCATGTTGATTTGCGCGGCGGCGCAGGAATTCGCATCGTTGCCCGTGGGGGCGACGAAATATGACGCGCCGACGGACGCGACGACGGGCGTAAATGTCGCGGTGACGGTGCAATCGGCCACGATCGCACTGGTGGTGAAAGTGTTTGCCGCAAGCGTACCGCCGCAGGTACCACCCACGTTTGCGGTATAGCCCGAAGCGGGCGTCACATTGAAGGCAACCGCTGCGCCGCGGCTCACGGTTTGCGCGCTCGCCGGACTGATGCTGCCGTTTGATCCTGCGCTTGGCGTGACCACAAGTGTATTGGTTGGTGCAGGCGGCGCGGGAGATCCTCCGGCATCACCACCTCCTCCTCCGCCGCCACAGCCAGCGATTGCGGCGGCGAGCACCCAAAGGCACGCCAACATCGTGCGGTGGGCAAACTTGTTTGTCATGGTTCGTTCCTGCGAGTTCATAAACTGAATTGTCGCATTTGAGCTTGAGTTGGCGAATTAAATTTCGCGCGCCCGCCCAACGCTACCGCACAAAAAATGGCAGCTTACATATTCCGGAACAGCGGCATGAACGACAGACTCACCGTCAGCGTTTCCGGTCGATTCTTCAGTTTCACGATGCCCTTGCCGGACTCGTCGCGTGCAATCGAGGCGATCGCTTTCAGGTTAACGATGGTGGCGCGGTGGATTTGCTTGAACGTCGCGGGATCCAGTACATCGAGCAATTCGCGCAATGGCTTTCGCAGCAACGATTCGCCTTCGGCCGTCATCACCACCGTGTATTTGTTGTCGGATTGAAAATAGGCGACGTCGTCAATCATGATGAGGCGCGTTTCCTTGCCGGAACTGGCGGTGATCCACACCAGTGGCGGCGCTTCGGTGGTACGCGGCAAGGCCACAGTCAGCTTCTTGAGCAATTCTGCGAGCGCGCCTGCATCGGGAATACCGGCGACTGCACGTGCGCGCAGGCGCTTCACGGTGGCCGCGAGCCGTTCGCGCGAGATCGGCTTTTGCAGGTAATCGACTGCGCCTTTTTCAAACGCATCGATTGCGTATTGATTGAAGGCAGTTACAAAAACGATTTGTGTTTTCGGGCTCGCTTCCGCCATCGCTGCCGCCACTTCGAGGCCGGTCAATCCCGGCATGCGGATATCGAGAAATGCGACGTCGGGTTGGTGCGCGGCGATGGCTTCCAGTGCGGCACCGCCATCTTCGCAGGCAGCGATGATATTCAACTCCGGCCAGACCTCGCGCAGCATGGCGGCGAGCGAATCGCGCAGCAATTCTTCGTCTTCGGCAATCACGCAATTAGTCATGATCCACTCCTTTCGATGCGGGCACGGGGACAGTTATCGTCGCCGCCACACCACTCGGAAAATTTGCCACGATCGCGAAACTCGCCGCCGAACCGTAGGCAAGCCGCAGACGCTCGCGGATATTCTTCAACCCAATTCCGGTACCGCCACCCTCGGCACTGAAGCCGCGCCCATCATCGGCGATGGTGACGGCAATCGCACCTGCTGACTCGCGCGCAAGTATCCAGACGGTGCCGCCACCGGATTTTGGCTCAAGGCCGTGTTTGATCGCGTTCTCCACCAGCGTCTGCAACATCATCGCGGGGAACGGCACGCTGCGCAGCGATTCGGCGACATCGATGTTTGCCGCGAGTCGCGCACCCATGCGGATTTTCAAAATGTCGAGGTACGCACGCGCGCGGTCGAGCTCGTCGCCGAGGGTCGAGGCGGTATCGTCGGTACGCGGCAATGAATGGCGCAAGTACAGGATTAAATTGCCGATCATCTCGTCGGCGCGCGCGGGATCGGTGCGGGTGAGTATCTGTGCGCTGGCGAGTGTGTTGTACAAAAAGTGCGGCTCGACCTGCGCATGCAACAAGCTCAGCTTGGCGACCGTGAGTTCTTTTTCCGTGACGGTTTGCTGCGCGGTGGCCTGTTCGCCACGTCGGCGCTCGGCGATTCGACGTGTGATGGCGCGCGCGATGGCTTCGGCGTTCTCGAAATTGGTGGCATCGTCTACCGTCAGCCAATCGCCCCACGCGGCCGCATCCGGCTCGCAAATCAAGGTCACGCTGCATGCCGATTCACCGGGCGAAATCGTCACCGAAATGAGATCGCGCTGGCTATCGAACCACTTGAACATGAGATGCGTCGGCGTCTTTCCGTAAGGATTGATGCGCTTTACGCGCGCGCGAAGTTGCAGGCTGTCGCGCGCCGATTCGATTTCCTCGACGCGCGGCAATTCGCGAATGGTGGCCTCAAGAATATTGAACGCTTCACTCGCGTCGAGCGGCATCTCGATTTGCCGGCGTTGGCGATTGTTGATGGTATCGGCATCGACGCGACCGACAATCAGCCGCACCCGCCGCAAATGCGAGATCGCCCGGTTGACTTGCCATGCGATGACCAGCAACGCCGTGAACACAAACGGCCACGACGGACCACCGCCCCGGTCGCCGCGAAACACGAACCACACCATCAGCAACAGCAGGAATGCCAATGCCCAGGCGATGGCGATGCGAAGTACGTAGAAGATGCTGGTTTTCATGGATGGCGTGGCGGTTTGATTTGCCTGAACAATAACAGAGCAACGCAAAAAAATGCGCCGCGTTCCGACAAAGGCCGGGCTCGCAAGATGAAACATGGCGATGGCGGCGCGAAGTGAATGATGATTCTGGACGCGTCGCGGAAAGCAGATAAACCCTAGCATCCATGCGGGTTTACAAGCATATTCGCCTGAAACGGCGCGCCAAATGGCGATTTACGTGTTGAACTTCAAAATTGAAACCGCCCTTCTAATTACCCCCGTTCGTGCTGAGCTTGTCGAAGCACACTCTGACTAAGTGTTTGATCTTTCACGAGCCGCAAGGTCCTTCGACAAGCTCAGGGCGAACGGAAGTGGGGTTTCGAGAAGTGACTATTGGGTAAAATTCCTTGCTTTAAATTTCCGTCATTCCGGCGAGGCCGGAATGACGGTGTAAATAGCATCACCCGTTTTTGTCGAGGTTCGTAATACAGTGAATTTGTAGCTTTTTTCGCGGCTTACTCTTTCACCGGCATCCCAATCTTTCTCTGCAACTTAGCAAAACCCGGATCGGCAGGATTGGCCGGATCCAATTCCGTCAACACTGCAATCTGTTGCCGTGCCTTCGATGGATAACCCGCGCGCCAATAGGCGATCGCCAGATATTGATGCACTTCCTCGAATCCATGCGACAACACTTCCGCACGCTCGAGCGCGGTCACCGCCTGCCGATACTTCGCCTCACGCAAATATTCAAGACCTTGCCCAAGCCAATAGTATGGATTGCGTTCCTGCCGCCGCTCGATCTGCGCCGCGTACGTCTTGGCTTCATCATTGCGCCCTTGCGCGGTCAATAGCTGGTGCAAGTTTCGCAAGGCCGTATCGTCATTGGCCTCAAGGGAAATTGCGTGCAACAGCAACGTCTCTGCGCCATCAAAGATTCCCATGCGTTTATAGAGGCTCGCAAGATTGCTGAAACTCGGTGCGAAACGATTGTCGGCGTTGAACGCCGCCTTGAACCACGCATACGCCGCCGGATAATTACGCTGTGCGAAATGATCCGCGCCGAGGTTGTTGTAGTAGCGCGAGAGCACGTTTTCTTCCGTGAGCTCGACTCCCGTACGAAGCCATCCCACTTGCGGATCAAAATCGATCACCACGTTGCCGGAGGTCATGGTGCCATTTCTCAAATGGAGGCGCGCCTGATTCTTGATCAGGACGTTGATGTGTCGCCCAATGAAATCGACATTTTGCTGCCGGCTGAAGAGCGGTGGCACACGGACTTCCTGCAATTGCACATCGAGATTGAGCGCCTTGGCCATCGAATAGGCGAGTACGCTGAGCGAGAGGCAATTGCCGCGCTTGGTACGCCAGGTATCGGCCGCAATATGGGTTTCGTCGCCCGCATAACTGAACGATTTCAGATCCGGCCCATACAGCAGCGACATCAGATAGTCCACGCGCCGCTGGGTGCTGGCATCGCGCATGCGGGACGATTGCAGCTGGGCCAATAATTCGGGATCGAGTGCGAATAGCTCGCGCTTGCCGACGGCAATGCGCGTGTCATCGAGATGGAACGCCTGATCCCGCCAGACGAGATCGATGGCGCGCGCGTCGATCGGCAAAATGGGGGTTGCCGCGCATCCCGCAAGCGCGATACAAACACTCACCATGACAATCGATCTATGCATGTCGCCTATCCCGATGCTTGGAACCCGCAATGCATTCGCAGGTTCCGCACTCAGTCAATTATTCTTTCGCCGCCACGGCCAATCCAGATCAAAACGCCGACCATTCAAAAATACGCTTACCCACGTCTTTCGCACCAAGTAATGATAGGTGACAAAGCAAATAAGCGACGTGATGGCGACGACGACCAGAAATTTGGCGATCGCCGGAAATCGATACGGCAACAGCAACCAGCCCGCAAAACATACCGCCGGCAAGTGCAGCAGAAACACCCAGTAAGACGATTGCGCCGTGTACAAGATCCACGGCGATTCGAAATCAAAATAGCGCAACGCACCGCCGATAAAGAGATAGATGAGGCTCCAGGTGCAAAGCCCGTGCAATATCACTGCCGCCAGATGCAAGCCGATTGACGGGGTGGCGGCGGCGAACTCGAGACGCGACGCGTATAACGAGAGCGGGAATAACACCAGCGCAAATGCCGCGCACCACGGCACCATGCGCTTGGCGGCATGCAAAAAACTACGGTGATGATGGAAGAAATATCCCAGCACAAAAAATGAGCCGTAGTAAATCAGTGACGGCACATGCGGCGTCAGAAAAATAAAACCCTCCTGCACCATACCGCCGCGAAATGGCCACAATGTGGCGGCGGTATAGAGGCCAAATATCAACATACACAAGGGCGAACCGACGATTCGTGCAATCTGCGGCGCGCACTTCTCGCTGGATTCCGCAACCCATCGGCAACCCGGAATCAACAAGTAAAACAGGCACAAGTAGTACAGGAACCACAAATGCCCCAGCGAAATCTGCCCGGTCGGCACGCCCGCATCGCGCAACTCTCCAATAAGGATTTTGAGTTGCGCGCGGTCGGGCAGGATATCGTGCGTGCCGAATCTGACACTGAGGATGAAATCGATCATGAACAATCCCGCCAGCGGCAGCACCGTCACGATGCCCACCAGCAGCGGCGCCAATACCCGTGCGCCACGATTCTGATAAGTGCCCCACATGCCGCGTTTTTCCAGCAGCAGCGAGGTAAAAAATCCAGCCAGCACAAAAAAAGTCGGCATGCGAAAGCTGTGAATGAAAAGAAAAACCAGCGTGAACACGACCGATGTTTCCTGATCAGTCGGCAAAGGCACCGGCAGCGCCTTGGGCGGCGCAACCAAATAGAACATCGACGCATGCAACACAATGCCCAGCATCATCATCGCCCCACGCAAAGCATCGAGGCCGTGATAGCGGCGGTTATCGGTTGTCATGATTTTTCATTCGCAGCGCGCGAAATTCGATGGCGCAATATTCGCATGAATGCGATGGCAGAACTTTGAATCCGACAAAGCAGATTGCAAATTCCGTCGTTCCCGCGCAGGCGGGGATCCAGCGTCGTTTGGCGGCAGAAACTGGGGTTGCGCCGGCGCGGGTACCACGACACAACAAGATTATTAATATTATTTAAGGGGGTTAA
>JANOKK010000078.1:0-8659 GCA_031419255.1 Betaproteobacteria bacterium | reverse complement strand
AGAAGCCGCGGCCGGGCAGCCGCTGGCCGCCGGACGGGCGCGTGATCACCGACTTCGCTTCCATCACAAAGCTGAATTTGCGCCACATGCCGTCGGGCATCGGATCGGTGTAGCGCGCAGTTTCGCCGCGCACATGCCAGGGTTCGGTGCCGGCCTTGATACGCCGCAGCCATTTGACGCTGACGTTGCCCTCCCAACCCGGCACGAACAATCGCAGCGGATAGCCGTTTTCCGGGCGCAACATCTCGCCGTTCATCGCGTACACCAGCATGCAATCGTCGAGCATTTTTTCGACCGGCATGCTGCGCAGGTGACCCGAACCGTCAGCACCTTCGGCAATCAGCCATTTCACTTCGGGCAACAGGCCCGCTTCATCAAGCAGCCATGAAACCGGGATACCGGTCCATTGCGCGCAGGACAGAAGTCCATGGGTTTGCTGTACCGTTTTCGACGACGGTTTCAACCAATCGGTGAGCCCGTTGCCGGAACACTCCATGAAATAGAACTTGGAGACCGCCGGATAACGCATCAGATCCGACATGCTCAACGTCAATGGTTTCCGAACCATGCCGTGAATCGCGAGGACGTGTTTATCCGGATCGATATCCGGTACGCCGTTGTGATGGCGTTCGTAGAAAAGCCCGTTGGGAGTGATGATGCCCGGCGTCGATTGCAGCGGGGTCATGCTCCAATCGGAAAAATTCTGCCGGTTGACGAGCACGTCGGAACGACGGCGTTTGACTTTGGCTTCAAATTTCGACGGCATGCCATATTCTTCAGACGGCAATGCTCGGCCCATTTGCTTGTTCGATCCGGGCACGGCAAGCGGCTCGGCGTTGGCACCGGCACTGGCAACGCCGAGCGCCCCGACGCTTCCCGCCATGGCGACGGTGTTACGTAAAAATGACCGGCGGTCTTTCTCCGGCGCGCTGTGCGTCATCGAACTCCTGGCTTGAACCTCTTCCATCGACGCGCGTACAATTTGTTGCATTCGTTCAACAGTTTTGATGGCCATTATTTCCTCTCCTCGTCCGCGTTGGTGTTGCACTGCTGTCAACTGCTGGGGGTGGATCCGCGTCTTGCGCGCGGTCGTTTTTCGTCGATCGCTGCCGACCGTATTTTGTAGCAAGAAGCGCGCCTGTCATGGGCAACCTCAAAATGCGCGTCCGCCGCAAAGGCTATGAGGCAAAACGATGGAATTTAAAATGTGGAAACCACTCGCGGCGCGTACCGATACTGCCGCGATGCCGACATTGTGTTTCCAGAAGAAACCATACTATGCGCCGGGTGTTTCGTTTGCGCAATTCGATTCGCGTGCATCGATTATAAGTGCGATCTCCACGGACGATGGCGGGCGCGGTAAGATTGCCGGCCATGCTGACAATTTGCCCGTCATCCACCGGACATTGAATTTGAATCCGCCATTGAGTCGCCACGACCATGTCACGCAATAGTGATCGTGTCACCGAGTTGTTTGCCGCCGGGTCTCAGGCAGGTACGGTGGCGGGCGCTGCGATCGAGCGGCCCGTTCCGCATTTGCGCGACACGCTGATTCCATTCGCCGACAGCGTGCCGTGGCCGGTCATTGTGGTCGATGAACCGGGCAGCGTGATGTACCTCAACGCAGCCATGCGCGCGACCGGGCGCGAGTTGTCGGCCAGCGGTGCGCGCCAGTTTGAAAAATTGTTTCCCGACTATGCAGCCGCGCTCACGGGCGAGCCTTGCTGGCTCACGCAACAAGATACCGTGGTCAGTCGCAGCGTCTCGCCGATATTGCAACTGCAGGAACGCGTTTGGGTGCGGCGACTGCCGGTGGGTGCCTGCCTGATTATCATGGATGAGACGCACCTGAATCATCTCGAATCCGCCCATGCGCAGACTGCGCGGCTTGCCTCGCTTGGTTTCATGCTCGCGAGTGTGAGCCACGAGATCAGCAATCCGCTCGCGGCGATGCATTCGATTTTGCAAGTGTTGCAATCGCGCAAGGAAAATTCGCCCGAGACGCTGGAAAAAGGATTGCGCAATATCGCCTCCAGCGTGCGGCGGATTCTCGCCATCACCCGCAAATTGAATGGCTTTGCGCGCGTCGGCAGCCAGGCCGCCGCTGCTTTCCCCGTTGATTCGGCGATCGAGGCCGCCGCCGCGTCGTTCGGCTATGACAGCCTCGGCGAGACAACCGAACTGCATCATGAGCGCAACGCCGAGGCGTGGGTATTCGGTCAGGCCGATCAATTGCACCAGATTTTTCACAACATCTTCCTCAATGCGGCACAGGCCATGCGCGGGTCAGGCTCGATCTCGGTGCGCACGGCGTTACTTCCGCACACGATCGAGATCGCAATTCGCGACACCGGCCCCGGTCTGGCACCGGAGGTTAAATCCAGAGTCTTCGATCCGTTTTTCACCACCAAACCGAGCGGTGAAGGTACCGGGCTGGGGCTCGCAATCAGCCATGAAATCGCCCACGAACACAACGGCTCAATCCGCGCCGACAATCATCCCGACGGCGGCGCGTTGTTTGTCGTTGAGCTTCCCCGCCAACCCATACCAACCATGAAATCCGAGACGATATGAGCGGGATCCTGCAACGCAAAGCGGATATTCTCGTCGTCGATGACGACGAAGGCATCCGCACCGGAATTGAGCTGTTGCTCGACGATGGCCCGTTCGATGTGACCTATGCCAGTGGCGTCGCGGAAGCGCGCGATGTGATTGGTGTCCGGTCGTTCGACCTTGTCGTCACCGATTTACGACTTGGGCCGGACAGCGGGCTCGATGTCATTCGCGCCGCGAAAGCGGCCGATGCGTCGGTGCCGGTGATTCTGATGACCAGCTTTTCCTCGCTGGAAAGCGCCATCGCGGCACTCAGACTCGGGGCCAGCGAATACATCATCAAGCCGTTCAACAACGATGAATTTCTGCATGCGTGCAACCGGGCGCTCGATGAGCGGCGGCTGCGCCAGGAAAACGCGGTGCTGCGCCGCAGCCTGAAAAAATCGCGTGATCGCAAAGCCATGGTTGGTGAACACGCGAGCATCCGGCGCGTGATGGAAATGATCAAGAAAGTCGCGGCGTCGGATGCGAACGTGTTGATCGGCGGCGAAAGCGGCACAGGCAAGGAATTGGTCGCGCAAGCATTGCATTTCGATAGCCCGCGATCCGAAGGCCCGCTGGTGGTGGTGAATTGCGGCGCGATTCCGGCCGAGCTGGTCGAATCCGAATTGTTCGGCCATGCCAAGGGGGCGTACACCGGCGCGGTTGGCACCAGCGAAGGCCTGATCCGCGAAGCCCATCGCGGCACCTTGTTCCTCGATGAAATTGGCGACATGCCATTATCGTTGCAGGTCAAGTTCCTGCGGGTGATCGAGGACAAACAAGTGCGCGCGGTTGGCGCAAAGGAAGTTCACAAAGTGGATGTGCGCATCGTCGCGGCATCGAACAAGAATTTGAAGGAAGCGATTGCGCGCGGCGAATTTCGCGAGGATCTATTCTATCGGCTCAATGTACTGGAGTTGAAAGTGCCGCCGCTTCGCGAGCGTGGCCGCGATATCGATTTGCTGTCGAAACATTTCATTGAGCACTTCGCCTCAAAACTCGGCAAGCGCATCACGGGATTGGATCGCGAATTCACCGATTTCATTCGCTCCTACGATTGGCCGGGAAATGTACGCGAGCTGCAGAATTTGATCGAGCGCGCGGTCATTCTGGCTGACGGCGAAATCCTCGTATACACCGATTTGGCCGATGGTCTGATCGCGGCCTCGACGGGTGCGGCCCCGACCGATCCGACTGAAAATCCGTTGTCGGTTGAGGGTTACATCCGGCAAGTGGTCGTCAAATACCAGAGCAAGATGTCCGAGGTCGAATTGGCGAACATGCTCGGCATCGGTCGCAAGGCGCTGTGGATGCGGCGTCGGCGCTGGGGCTTATTGCGGCAAGGAAAAGCCGGACAGGAGCCGGTCGCTGATGAACCGATAGGGAACGAAGCGGGGCCGCACGTTCCGTTTTGAAACGCCCGGATCGGACTGCGAACCGCGCTGAGCAAGCCCGCACCCGGCGTGGGGCGCGCATAACGGATGGCGCAGAAATTGCGTGGCAGACAGGGTGCATTCACGCAAGTGTCGTGACACAGAAATAGCGATACAAATAAAACGGATGGATTTTTTCGCAGGGCAAGGCGCGAGGAGGCGACCCCGGCCTACTACATGCCGGGGCAGGCTGCGCACCGCTATGGCAACGACAAGCAACGCGGCCATGCGGAAAAAGACGCCGTTTTATGTATCGATATTTCTGTTTCGCGACACTAGTCACACGAACCCGCCACCCACGATTCTCAAGGAGCAGAAATGTCCAGTACCCCCGCCGCCGCACCCGTCGTCCCGCCGAAGCGCAAAAAGGTGACGATTCCGATGTTGATGGAAAAGAAAAAGAACAAGGAACCGATTGTCCAGCTTGCCGTATACGACTATGAAAACGCGATCATTGCCGACCGGATGGGCATCGACATTCTGTGCGTGAGCGACACCGGCGGCATGGTGCTGTTCGGTCACGAATCGACGACCTCGGTCACGTTTGAAGAAGTGATGTGCATGGCGCAGGCCGTCAAGCGCGGCTCGCAATACGGGCTGCGCATGGTCGATATGCCCTACATGAGCTTTCATCTTTCCGAAATGCAGGCAGTCGATAACGCGGCGCAATATGTGGCCAAGGCCGGTGCCGAAGTGATGAAGTGCGAAGGCAATGTCCACCACGCCCGCAACATCGAGGCCATCGTCAAGGCCGGCATTCCGGTGCAGGGTCATATCGGTATCTGCCCGATGCGCATGCCGCAATTGGGCGGCTTTTCCGCTCAAGGCAAAACGGCACAGCGCGCCAAGGAACTGGTGGAGGACGCCCAGGCCTTTATCGACGCAGGTTGTTTTTCGATCATGACCGAGGTCTGCACCTCTGAGGTCTCGCAGTACCTGGCCGAAACGCTGACGGTGCCGGTGATCAGCCTGGGCTCGGGCAACACGTCGGACGGCGTACACATCATCGGCTCCGATTTGTTCCACTTATACGAAAAACATGTGCCGCGTCACTCCAAAATCTATTGCGATCTGGTGCCGATTCTCGAAAAAGGTTATGGCGAATACATGGACGACGTGAAGAACCGTCGCTATCCTGGCAAGGAACACACGGTGTTCATGAAAGAAGAAGAACTGGCGAAATTCCGCGACCTCGTCGGCTGGAAGAAGTAGGCGAGATGACGGCGCCCGCGCTGGCCGACGAAGCGGTCGAGGAAATTCTCGCGCACGCGAGTTTTTTCACGCGCTTTACCGATCCGCAGCGGGCGAAAGTACTCAGCATCGCCAAACGGGTGACCTTGCCGATCGGCAAACAGGTGTATGGCGTCGGCGAACCTGCCCGCACGTTTTATGTATTGATCGAAGGCAAGGTGCTGTTTTCGCTGGCTGTCGGCAATCGGCAGGCCAACGCTGGCCAGATTATCGGCAGCGGCGATGTGTTCGGCTGGGGCGCGTTGGTGGCAACCGGGCAACGCCGGATCGCCACCGCGATTGCCACCTCGGCCTGCACCGCCTTGGTGATCGACGGCGACGAGTTAATTGCATTGGCCGACGCGGATCACAGCCTTGGCTATGCATTGATGCGTTCTCTCAACAAAATCATCACCGGAACCTTGACGGCATTTGTCGCGGGTTAGTGTCGAGCCGGCGCAAATCAATTTGCCGCCACATCGTCGATGACCGCACTCCCCGACATTCAACTGCTGGTCGCCTCGACCGTCGTCGGTTTTCTGATCGGCGCGGTCGGCATCGGCGGCATTCTGCTGATTCCTGCGCTGATTGCCTTCGCCGCCCTCACGCCGCATCAGGCCAGCGCCACCGCGCTATTCACGTTTATCTTCACCGGCATCCTCGGCACCATTCTGTTTCAACGCGAACGCAGCATTGATTGGCGACAGACGGCGGCGGTGTGCGCGGGTGCGTTGGTGTTCAGCTATCTGGGGGCGATGGCAAAGACGAGTGTTGGCGATGCGATGCTGATGCGCATCATTGCCGCGTTGATCATCTTTGCGGGAGTTTACGTATTGCTGCCGTCACGCGAAAATTCGTACACTCGCATCGACGGCGGACGTCTGCCGCTGTTGCTGCTGATTGGCGCGCTGTCGGGATTCGGTTCGGGTTTCTCCGGTGCCGGCGGTCCGTTGTTTTCGGTACCGTTGATGGTCGCGTCGGGCTTCGCGCCGTTGTTCGCCATCGGCACCAGTCAAGTGTTGCAAATATTTTCGGCGGCATCGGGGACGCTGGCCAATTTGCAATTTGGCGAAATTGTGTGGCCCATTGTTATGTGGGTCACCGCCGGAGAGCTATTGGGCGTCGTTGCGGGTGTTCGATTGGCGCACGCGGTGAGCGCGATTGCGTTGCGGCGTGGTGCTGGTGGCCTTTGCGTGGTGGTGGGTGTTTGGCTGCTGGTTGGGCGAGTGTAGCCCGGGTAAATTATCGAGACCCTAGCATTGACGCGGTTTTTCAGCCGGAAAAGCCCGGAAAACCTCGTCAATGCTTGAGTTTGTTTGTTGAAAATGTACTGCTCGACAAATGAAGCACTTTCATCCTCGGAGTGCTGTCATCCTGAGCGTAGCGAAGGATCTCGTTGCAACAACAAGATCCTTCGCTACGCTCGGGATGACGGAATCTTTTGTTGAAGGCCAACGCCGATTTTTCGCATCGGCACGCGCGCGGATTGAAAATCGCCCTACGCTGCCGCTGCAAGATTCATCACAGGCGTGCGCTTTTCCGCGTCACGTTCGGCCGCCTGAATCGTATTGACCAACAACATTGTCACCGTCATCGGCCCGACGCCGCCTGGCACCGGCGTAATATAGGACGCCTTTTCTTTGACCGCTTCAAAATCGACGTCACCGACCAATTGCCCGTTGCTGAGCCGGTTGATACCGACATCAATCACGACGGCACCGGTGCGTACCATCGGTGCGGTAATCAGATTCGGTTTGCCGGCGGCGACAACGAGAATGTCGGCGAGGATGGTCCACTGCGCGAGATCGCGGGTTTTGATGTGCGTGATCGCAACCGTCGCATCGCGTTTCATGAGCATGCTGGCCATTGGTTTGCCGACAATATTGCTCGCCCCCACGACCACCACGTTTTGCCCGGCGATGGGAATGTTGCTGTATTCGAGCATGCACAACACACCGTACGGCGTGCAGGGCGGAAACACGGTTTCGCCCGCGACCAATGCACCGACGTTGTACAGATTGAATCCATCGACATCTTTGGTAACGGCAATGGCTTCCAGCATCGCGCGAGCTTCAAAATGTGCGGGTAATGGAAGCTGAACCAGAATGCCGTGAATATTCGCGTCGGCGTTCAGCGCGGCAATTTTTTCGAGCACCTCGGCTTCGGTTGCGTCAGCTGGATAGGAGTGGACTTCGGAATGTATACCGACATCCGCGCAGGCCTGCGTTTTGTGACGCACATAGACTTTCGAGGCCGGACTGTCGCCGACAATGATGACCGCCAACCCCGGCACAATACCCTTGGTGCGCAACGCTTCGGCACGGATTTTCCACTCTTTGCGAACCTGCTGCGCGATCGCCTTGCCGTCGATAATTTTTGCCGTCATGTCAGCCCTCTTTGCCGCGCAGACCAATGATGATGAATAGCAGCATGCTCACGCCCATCAGCGCGTAGGCGGCGGTATCGAGCTTGGCGGCTGTTGGAAGATTCGCCTGCCGCTTGCGGATCAACATGGCAATAAGCGAAAGCGCGCCGCCGAGCAACGCGAAGACAATGACCATCGGCTTGGTGAGGATCCATTCCATCGCTCACAAAACCTGCATCAAGATTTCACCACGCGCTTGGTGTAGGCCTCGACAAAATCTGCGGCCGCCTTGCTGCCGCGCGAGAAGGACTTCATCGCTTCTTCGTGAAGAATCGAGAGGGCTTCCATTTTGATCGCGTTGGCTTTGTCGCTCACCACCATGGCAGCCAGACGTCGCGGACGCGGCAGATCGACTTCGATCACGGCGCGCACCTGCGTCGGAATATTCGACATGATGAGCAGGCGATCAGCGAGAAAAACGGCTTCGTCGATATCGGTGGTCACAAAAAAATTGGTGCGGCCGGATTCCTCGTAGAGCGCGGAATAGTATTCCCACATCAACTCCTTGGTCATCGCATCGAGACCGCGGAACGGCTCGTCGAGGATCATGATTTCCGGATTGTTGATCATCGCGCGCGCAAGCTCGGCGCGGCGCTGCATGCCGCCGGAAAGTTGTGTCGGATACTTTTTGCGGAAATCCTGCAAGCCGACTTTGTGCAACAGAAATTCAGCCAGCTCTAGGGTTTCCCCGGTGACTTCTCCGCGCGCGCGCGGGCCGAACATGATGTTGTCGTAGGTCGTCATCCAGGGAAACAGCGCCGACTCCTGAAACACCACCAGCCGATCGCGGTCCGGCCCGGTGATCGGCTTGCCATTGAGCGTGAGGCCGCCCGTGGTCGGACGCTCGAAGCCGGCCAGCATGCGGATCAAGGTGCTCTTGCCGCAACCCGACGGCCCGATCATGACCGTGAGTTTGCCGCGCTCGATCGTGAACGAGCAATCGTGCACGACCTCGCGCTGGACGTCGGCGGCCCCG
>JANOKK010000077.1:0-1462 GCA_031419255.1 Betaproteobacteria bacterium | reverse complement strand
ATTCGATCAGGTCATTCATGAACAGCAAACGCTGACGATTTTCGCGAAACGACTCGGCTAACGAAGGAAAGACCACGCCGACGCGAGTGAATTTTTTGGGCGCTTTTAAGTGTTTCCATTTACCTTCAATTCTTGTCATCCTGAGCGAAGCGAAGGATCTCGTCATGACAAGATCCTTCGCTTTGCTCAGGATGACAGTACTTAAGATTTTGAAATGGAATTAAATTTTTACAAAATTTGGATTTCCGCGATCACGGCAATGACGGGTAAAATTGAAGTGCAATTCTCGTAGATCGCCATTTGGCGCTGGTTTTCAGCCATTTTTGCTCCGTAAGCCACGACAGTGCTTGTGTTTCAAATTTCGGACTTACGCAGGGAGCCCATTTCATATACCCTCACGAACCTTGCACCCGCAACCCGTTTCCGCTTATAATTCAAGGCTTTCCCGCGTGTAGTGTCGTTTTGCGGTGATAAGGTAAAGGGTAAAAGTTTCCGGTTCTCAACCGGCCCGTTCTCCGTTCTCAACGGAGTGTTCAACTGGCTCATGGCCATTACAGGAGAAGTAAATGGTAGTTATTCGCATGGCGCGCGGTGGCGCGAAGAATCGTCCTTTCTATAACGTCGTCGTCGCCGATTCGCGCGACGCACGCGATGGCCGCTTTATCGAGCGCATCGGTTTTTACAATCCGCTGGCCGGCGAAGGCGAAGAAGGTTTCCGCATCGCGGGTGACCGCCTCGCATTTTGGGAATCCAAAGGCGCGCAAGCTTCCGACGCGGTCTTGAAGCTGGTTAAGCGTGGCAAAAAAGCCGCCAAGTAATCCGACGGACAACGACGCCGAAGATATTGTGGTGATGGCGCGCGTAGGCGCGCCGTTCGGCATCAAAGGCTGGCTGAAGCTTCAGGTATTTACAGAGTCTCCCGATAGTCTCGATGCCTTCGCGTCGTGGCTCTTGAAGTGCCCAAGCGGCTGGGAAGAATTCGAACTGGAGGAATTCACGGTCAACGTCAAAGGCGTCTTCGCCAAACTGAAAGGTTGCGACGACCGCACGGCGGCAGAGAAACTGGTGAAACGCGAGATCGGTGTACCGCGCGAGTCACTTGAGAAAACCGCTGACGGCGAAGTATTCTGGTTTGACCTGATTGGCTGCGACGTGGTGAATGCTTCGGGCAACCTTCTGGGCAAAGTTGAAACGTTGATGGAAACCGGCGCGAACGATGTGCTGGTCGTGAAGTTGGGCAGCGAAGAAATACTGATTCCCTTCATCGACGACGTGATTGTGAATGTTGATCGTGGCGCGAAAAAAATCACGGTCAATTGGAGTGGAGAATTTTTGTAATCGCGGGAGCGTAAATTTTTTGCAACCGTTCGCCCTGAGCATGTAGAAGGGTCGCCAATAGTCAAGTAGCCCTTCGACAAAATCACGGCGAAAGGAGAGTGGGGAAGGAGTGGGATTGACCAGG
>JANOKK010000076.1:0-2348 GCA_031419255.1 Betaproteobacteria bacterium | reverse complement strand
ATTGCGTGCATTTCCAGTAAAATTGCGGCTCTCCATTTGGCCTGTGCCAATCCTAACCCGGTAACCTGTTTCCCGCCAGCGTCGCCGTTTCGAGCGCCATCACACTTCCCGTTGCCACCATGAATAGTTCGCTATCGCCTTTGACCTACAAAGCGGCCGGCGTCGATATCGACGCGGGTGACCAGTTGGTCGAAAACATTAAACCCTTCGCCAAGCGCACCATGCGCCCGGAAGTCCTCGGAGGCATCGGCGGCTTTGGTGCGCTGGTTGAAGTCTCGAAAAAATTCAAGAATCCGGTGATGGTGTCGGGCACTGATGGCGTCGGCACCAAATTGAAACTCGCATTTCATCTCAATAAACACGATACCGTCGGCCAGGATCTGGTCGCGATGAGCGTGAACGATATCCTGGTGCAGGGTGCCGAGCCGATTTTCTTTCTCGATTACTTTGCCTGCGGAAAATTGAATGTCGCGGTGGCGACTGATGTCGTCAAAGGCATCGCGCATGGTTGCGAATTGGCGGGCTGCGCGTTGATTGGCGGAGAGACTGCCGAGATGCCGTCGATGTACCCGGAAGGCGAATACGATCTCGCGGGTTTCGCGGTCGGCCTGATCGAAAAAGATGACATCATTACCGGACGAACTATTGTCGCTGGCGATATTGTGCTCGGTCTTCAATCAAGCGGCGCGCATTCGAATGGCTATTCATTGATCCGCAAAGTAATTGAGCGCGCGGGCGTCGATTTACATGCCAAGGAAAATCAGCAGTTGGCCCTGGATTTACTGGCGCCGACACGAATCTACGTGAAACCTTTGCTCGCGTTAATGGCCGCGCATCCCAAAATGGTCAAAGGCATGGCGCATATCACCGGCGGCGGCCTAACAGAGAATATTCCTCGCGTCCTGCCGGATGCCGTCATGGCCGCCCTCGACGCCAAAAGTTGGCAAGCGCCGACCGTATTTGCGTGGTTGCAGCATCACGGAAAAATCGACGACGCGGAAATGGCGCGAACGTTTAATTGCGGTATCGGCATGGTCGTCATCGTCGCGCAGGCGCACGCAGATACGGCGCGAGAATTCCTCGCCGGGCATGGTGAAATCGTATTTTCAATCGGTGAAATTCGCGCAAGAACGCCTGGCGAGGCGCAAACGGTTGTCAATCGTTGATACTTGCAAACTCCAGCATTGGCGAGGTATTTCAGCCATTAATGCTCCGAACGCCTCGCCAGTGCTAGAGTTTCTCATTTTTTGATCGCGGCATCCAAACGCACATGAAGTCCATTGTCATCCTCATTTCCGGTCGCGGCAGCAACATGGAAGCCATCGTCAACGCGGCGCTGCCGGTGGAGATTCGTGCGGTCATCGCCAATCGTCCCGATGCAAAAGGACTGCAATTTGCCGACGCACACGGCATTGCCACAGACGTGGTCGATCACAAGGCATTTGCCGCGCGCGAAAATTTTGACGTGGCCTTGGCAAACGCGATCGAGCGGCATCATCCAGATTTCATTGTTCTGGCGGGATTCATGCGCGTGCTGTCGGAGACATTTATCGCGCAATTTGCAAATCGAATCGTCAACATCCATCCGTCATTGCTGCCCGCGTTTCCGGGTTTGCACACGCATCGCCAGGCGCTCTTGGCGGGCGTCAAGTTGCATGGGGCGACGGTGCATTTCGTTACGCCAACACTTGATCACGGCCCAATCATTGCGCAGGCAGCGGTACCGGTGATGCCAAATGATACCGAAGCAATCCTGGCCGCACGCGTGCTTGTGCAGGAGCATCGCATTTATCCGATGGCGCTGAAATGGCTCGCGGAGGGCCGGCTGCAAATCATGCCTGGCGGTGTCGTCCATTTGAATGGCTCGGACGTTTCTGGAGGGATCAATATCGATCACCTCTGCAATCCATGCGAATGATTTCAATTTCCGGCAAATTCTTTTTCAGCTTGAGACTATTGGCGCTATCCGCGTTGATGGCTTCCGCGCCGCACGCGCAGGCGCAAGTGAAAGTACCAACGGAGCCGCCGAAAAAGATCATCGCGCACTACAAAATTCACAAGAGCGGGATTCTCATCGGCACGATCGAGGAACGATTCAGCCGGGACGCTGACGCCTACAAAATTGTTTCCGAGACGCAGACCGCCGGCGCGTTGAAATGGATTCTGAACGATCAACTCGTTCTGCGATCCGAAGGAAAAATTGGCGCATCCGGACTGGTGCCGACGCGCTACGAAATGACGCGCCAGCGCGATCCAAAAAAACATATCATTTCGATATTCGATTTCACCAAGAACCGGGTTTTCTTGACCCGTCCGGGCGGCGGCATGTCTGAAAATTTCCATCTTCC
>JANOKK010000075.1:0-1097 GCA_031419255.1 Betaproteobacteria bacterium | reverse complement strand
CGCCCGCCGAACGGTTGCCCGATGGAGCGGGCAACGCGCACTGCAAGTGAGGGGTGGTTACTTGGACGCGACATCAATCACTTCATCGCCGCAAGGCCGGCTTGCACCGACTTCACGATATTTTGATACCCGGTGCAGCGGCAAATATTGCCGTCAAGCGCGGCGCGAATTTCGTCATCGCTCAATTTGCGCCCCTTCAATTCGCAGGCCCCCAGCACCATGCCCGGCGTGCAAAACCCGCATTGCAATCCATGATGCGTTTTAAACGCCGCCTGCATCGGATGCAGGGTGCCGTCCTCCTGCGCGAGGCCTTCGATGGTGATCACGCCGCAGCCCGCCGCCTGCAACGCAAGCATGTTGCAGCTCTTCATCGCCTTGCCATCGATCAGCACCGTACACGCGCCGCATTGCGCGGTATCGCAGCCGATGTGGACGCCGGTCAGGTGTCGTTGATTGCGCAGAAAATCGACCAGCAAGGTGCGCGGCTCGACGTCCGCGTTCACGGTTTTGCCATTGACGGTGAGACTGAGTTGCATAGATCCTCCAGACGATTTCGACAGCGATTGATGTGCAAACGAAGAGTGGCGCGTCCGCCTGCGTGCATTGCATGCACGGCCAGAATAATTGTTTGGTGGAATGACGCGGATTGGGAAACGAATCGAAAGGATACGGCGTTGCGGCAAGACAATCACGCTGCGGCGCAACAGACAGTGAAAGTCCAGACTTGGCGAGGCTTTCCAGCCATTTTGTCGTGAAAACCCGCGCCAATGCTTGAGTTTACCGCCTCGCGCACAGCGGATAAACTGGATCGTTATACCCCGCTGTCGAGGGATGCCCCGGTGTCACCAGCGAATCAACCAGCGCTTCATCCTCCTGCGTAATCTCGCAATCGAGCGCCCCAAAATAATCCTGCCATTGCGCCAACGTACGCGGCCCGGCGATCACCGATGACACCGCGCGATTTGCCAGCACCCAAGCTGTGGCGAAGTGCGCGAGTGAACGCCCGGTGGCTTTGCAATGCGCATTCAGCTTTTCCGCAATCACCAACGACTCGGCGCGAAATTCGGTTTCCATGATGCGTTTGTCGCCGCGTCCGG
>JANOKK010000074.1:0-12349 GCA_031419255.1 Betaproteobacteria bacterium | reverse complement strand
AGTCGCATCCGCCGCGACGGATTGACCAACCGAAACTGCTATGTTGGTCGCGATGCCATCAATTGGCGCCACGAATGGGTAAATGCCTCAACGCCGTCGCGTTGCAGTTGCGCCGCCAGTTCGCTGTCATTGACACCTTCGCGTTGTGCCTCCGCCAGCACCGCCTCGGCAAATCCGCCGTCGGTGGGCAGGATGGCACCCACTTGCCCGTGGTCGGCAAAGGCCAGCAATGTTTTTTCTGGAATGGTGTTGATGGTGCCGGGTGCCACAAGGGCAGTGACGTAATACGTGTCCGCGACAGCCGGATCCTTGGTGCCAGTACTGGCCCACAGCAGGCGCTGTGGTTGTGCACCGGCAGCAGCCAGCGTCTGCCAGCGTTCGCCTGCCAGCAAATCGCGATGTGCCTGATAGGTTCGCATCGCCATCGCGATGCCAAGACGGTTGTGAAATTGGGCGGAGAGTTTTTCTTTCGCCGCCACATCCCAGCGGCTGATGAAAAGCGAGGCCACCGACGCAACGCGCGCATCGCGCCCCGCCATGATGCGGCGCTCGATGCCGCGCATATACGCGTCTGCCGCCGCCAGGTAGTGCTCGCGTGAAAACAGCAGCGTGACGTTTATCGGCACACCGTTGAAAATCGATTCTTCGATGGCCGCGATCCCCCCCGGCGTGCCGGGAATCTTGATGAACAGGTTGGGTCGCGCGGCGCGCGCATGCAGTGCGGTCGCCGCCGCAATGGTGCCGACCGTATCGTGGGCAAGCAGTGGCGAGACTTCCAGCGACACCCAGCCGTCCACACCCGCACTGCGATCAAAGATCGGACGGAACAAGTCGGCTGCCCGCGTCAGATCCTCCAGCGCTAACTCAAAGAAAATGCCTTCATCGGCGAGGCCGCGCGCCGCGCATGCGTGAATCGCATCGTCATAGGCGTCACCGCTGCCAAACGCATGCTCGAAGATGGATGGGTTCGAGGTCAGCCCCGTCACCGATAGTTCGGCGATATAGCGCGCCAGCATGCCGCTCGTGAGCAACTCGCGGGTGATGTTGTCGAGCCAGATACGTTGGCCGAGATGATGAAGTCTTTTGGTGCTCGCGTTCATGAATTTCGCCCTTGACGTACAGGCTGCGCGCACTGGTTCGACACGTCTGTGCGCTGTCGCACAGTGTCGCTTGGTCGAAGCATTAGTTCATTCCGCTGGATTGCTCGGCGGGTTGACTCCGCTCCGTTGTCTACCGCACAGACACGCCCACCGCCGGTTTGTAGTGTTGCGGCTGAAACCCGTTCGATTGTTTTTTTGCGGCCATCGTGAAGGTGTCGCGTCGGGTTCTGCCCAGTCGGGAGATCCCGGCCCTGAAAGTACGTCTCTATTTTTTGGGAGTTGATCATGCAAGAGATTCACATCGCCGTCATCGTCGGCAGCCTGCGTCGCGGTTCACTGAACCGCAAACTGGCCACCGCGTTGGCGCGATTGGCACCCGCCGATTTTTCGTTCGCGCAATTGCAGATCGGCGATTTGCCGCTCTACAACCAGGACGACGACGCAAACCCTGCCGCACCGGTGCAGCGATTGAAGTCCGAGATCGCCGCCGCCAAGGGGCTCCTGTTCGTGACACCCGAATACAATCGCTCAATTCCCGGCGTGCTCAAAAACGCCATCGACCATGCCTCGCGACCGTATGGCCAAAATACATGGGCCGGCAAGCCGGCGGGTGTGATCGGCGCGTCGGTCGGTGCCATCGGTACGGCGCTGGCCCAGCAGCATCTGCGCAATATTTTGGCGTATCTGGATGTCCCTACGCTTGGCCAGCCGGAGGCCTTCATCCACGCCAAGGAAGGGCTATTTGATAGTGCGGGAAACTTCGGCGACAGCAACCGCCATTTTTTGCAAAGCTGGATGGATCAGTACGTCGCGTGGGTACGAAAGCATGCCGCCTGATTTCTCACCCCCCTCAATGCAACCCTCTAAGCCAACAAGCCCAACATGAAAATTCTGATGGTACTCACCTCGCACGACAAGCTTGGCGACACGGGCGCAAAAACCGGTTTCTGGCTAGAGGAGTTCGCCGCCCCCTACTACGCGTTCAACGATGCCGGCGCAGAAATAGTGCTGGCCTCGCCGCGCGGCGGACAACCGCCGATCGACCCGAAGAGCGATGATGCCGATGCGCAGACCAGCGCCACCCGCCGTTTCAAAACCGATTCCGCGACGCAAGCCGTGCTCGCGACGACCGTCCGGTTACGCGATCTCACTGCGGTCGATTTCGATGCCGTGTTCTACCCCGGCGGCCATGGCCCGTTGTGGGATCTGACGGATGACCCTGCCTCGATTGCGCTGATCGAAGCGATGCTGGCCGCAGGCAAACCGGTGGCGGCGGTGTGCCACGCACCGGGTGTGCTGCGCCATGTCAAAACACCGTCAGGTGAATCGGTGGTGAAAGGCAAGGCGGTGACCGGCTTTACCAATTCGGAAGAAAAGGCCGCCGGGCTTACCGACGTGGTGCCGTTTCTGGTCGAGGACATGCTGAAAACGAACGGCGGCAATTATTCAAAGACCGCCGATTTCAAGCCCTATGTGGTCACTGATCGACTGTTGATTACCGGACAAAATCCGGCCTCGTCGGCGCCGACTGCGCACACGCTGCTTAAACTCGTCAAACGCCTTGGGCCAGGTACAAAATTGCCCTGATCGGATCGCCAAGACTAGCTGCACGAGGAAGATGACAAGGCATCGCGAGTACGCACGTTGAGGCTTGCGGGGTCAACTTTCGGGCCGCTACCGATTTGTCGTTTCGGCATCGCGGCCTGCGCCGCCAGTTCGCGCAGGCCTTGCGGATCCAGCAATACGATTTCGCGCAAGCGCACGCTGATCAAACCTAACTGGGCGAAACGCGAAAAGGCACGGCTCACCGTTTCAAGTTCCAAACCAAGCATGCTGCCGATTTCCTGACGCGTCAGGCGCATTTGCAAATTTGTCGCGGAAAATCCGCGCGCCGCGCAGCGCGTCGATATTTCCAGCAGAAATGCGGCGACCCGCCCGGTCGCCGGCAGGCATCGCATGCTGCCGATCAAGTCAAGCGCGGTACGAATTTCAGTGCTGAAGGCGTTCATCAGTTCGCGTATCAACGCGGGCCGACGCTGGCTCTGCGCGATCACGACATCGAAAGGCAGAATCAGCACATCGCAGGTGTCGAGCGCGACGGCGTCGCAACCATGTACACCGGCGGCCATCGCTTCCAACCCAAGGATATCGCCACCAAGATGGAGGCCGATAATTTGTTCCAGGCCGTCTTCCGACGTACAACAGGTCTTGGCAACGCCCGCATTCAGAATATGAAAGCAGCGAAACGGATCGCCCGCATGAAACAAGTGGTCGCCGCGTTTTCGTATTCGATGCATGAGAGGAAATTCGGGGATGAGTCGGGCAATGCGACTGCCCGGACTGTCCGCCAAATTGCAATCGCGGTAGGCCAGCAACGCAGGATTTACCAGCAATGCAGTGAGCACAGGTGGCATCGGCACAGCAGCGGTCGCGTTGGGCACGGTTCGCACTCAGGCGAATTGCGGTGAATGAAACGTCGGCATAGGCGGCAGCGCAGCCCAAGGGCCGGGCCTGACAATCGTTCGAGCCGGACGCCCCGCCAGTGCTGGTTCGAGGGCGTGAAAATAGAGAATATCGGTCGCCGTGGAAACGGCCTTGCGCATGCTTTGTGCAGGTTCGATCGCCATGCCTTGGCACGCGATCAATTCAATGCCGACTTTGGGAGTAAACGTTCGTACGTCGCCAAACAGGGTGGCGAACGATACATCGGCCGCATCGCGACCGGTGCCGATGCGTATCAAACCCATCACGGGCGTAATGCCGCTTGGGTCGAACAGGTACCAGCGCTTACCGAGAAACACTTCGACATAGGCGTGAAAATCGATCGGCCCCAGTGCCGGATCGGCACCGTAATCCACACCGGTCACGTAGCGTGCGGGAATGTTGAGCGCGCGACACATGGCGATCATCAGGTGCGCATAATCCCGACAAACGCCAACACGGGAATTGAAGGTATCCATCGCACAGGTGGTTGCGTCGGAGGCACCGGGCGTGAAACGCAGATGCTGCGTCACCCACTGGCAAATCGACGCGACGCGGGCATATCCCGGGGCGAAATTGCCGAACATCGCATTCGCGAGCCCGCGCATCTTATCGGTCGGACAATAGCGGCTGGGCAATATGTAGGGCACCACTTCCGACGGCATGCTGTGAATGGCGCGCTCATCAATGGCTGAGGGCTCATCGATCACATGTTCGATTTCCACTTCGCCGCGATAGCGGATGGTCAGATGCCCGCCTTGTGTCGAGAGCCGGTTGATACGATTGGCCGTGACGGCATCGGTAAAAGTAGAGGCGCGGGTAGCACCTTGCACCACCAGTGACTCCTGCTGAACGCGCTGTGAGCGGGTGCGCGCCGGGCAAATGTTGAGCACGAGGTCGCACTGGCCGCGCGCTTCATATTGCAATTCAAGTTGATATTCCATGCGAATCATGGTGCGTTTTCCGGTCGTTGATTAAGTGAATTGGCGATTTGTCGGTGGCGGTCAGCTCTGCCGACTTGTCAGGCATTCGGCGCGCGGTCGACGGGGCTATCCGAATTGATGTCCGCGTCACCGCCCGCAATCTCGGCGGCATCGGCGATCAAGCTAACGGTGAGACCGGCAAGTGCAACGGCGGCGGCCCGTTTCCCAAACAGGGCGAGCAGCGGCATGACATTCAGCACAAAGCCCGGCAGCATTGCAAAGAAAAGGATCGCGGCAAAAACAGCGGCAAGCAGTTTCATTCCAGTCACTTTCTTTGTAGGTTCATTGGGTGTTGCCGGCCAGAGAGCCTATGCGCCGGTATCGACACACCCATATTGGGGTTCGCCGACGGTCGGCATTATCGGACACGCGTCGGTCTTGATGTAGGACGTTGGCCTATCTTTCGCATGGCTTTTGTCAGTGCTTGTCCGACGGGCTTTTCAGCGTCTGATGACGATAGGCTCGGTGTATAGTCGATTTGCTTGCCAATGCGCGGCGAAACAGTTTTTCCGCGTTCGAGCCCCTTATGATCACTGAGGATCACTGCGCGCCCGTAGCAGAACCGGAAACCTGCCCCAATGTCGCCACTTCGCGCCGGCCTGACGCACCTTTTTGAATCCCTGTACGCCAAACTGATTTCAAATTTGGGTTTTGCGCTGGCACTACTAGCGCTTGCCCTGCTGGCCAATCTGGGCGCGTTGCTCACGGTGAATTGGGCCAACGTTCACTTGGCCGAGGCGCGTGAACAAATAGACTCGTCGCGTCGCGCGACTTCCGCGATCCGGCATATCCAGTTGTTGCTTAACGAGGCCGAAAGCGCGCAACGTGGGTTTCTCTATACGGGCAATCCGGACTACTTGGCGCCACTGCGCGAGAATGTGGGGCTGATTTCACCCGCGCTCGCAACATTGCGCGCATTGAACGCTGACGCCCCCTTGCAACAGTCCATGCTTGACCGCGTTGGCGCGCTCACGCAAGAAAAAATTTCGGTGATGAATTTCATGATTGAGCTTCAGCAATCCGGGCAATCCAATACCGCACCAGCGATCATGACCGCCAATCGCGGCCGTGCCCTGATGGCTGAAATCAACACCGAAATTGCGCGCTTTCTTGCCGCGGAGGGCAAGTTCCTCGACGAACATCTTGGGGACTGGGAGAAAATTCAACAGGGTGTGCGCTGGGGATTTGTCGGCATCCTGTTTCTCAACGCCATGATGATCATGGCCGGCGCAGTGGTCATCATCCGCGGCCTCGCGCGGGAGCGCGCGGGCAACGAACGCCACGACCAGCGCGAAGTGGAATTCGCGGCCGAGGCAGTATGGCGCGCCGAGGAATTGCGCGCGCTGAGCGCGCACTTGCTGCTCATTCAGGAGAACGAACGCCATACGGTCGCGCGCGATTTGCATGATGAGCTGGGCGGCACGTTGTCGGCGATCAAGCTGGACATCATCATGGCGCGCGAGGCGGCCGCCAAACGCAGCGATGAGAAATCCGTCGCCCGCCTGCAACGCGCGCACACGTCCATCGATGGCGCGGTGCAATTCGTGCGCCGCCTGATCGAGAATCTGCGCCCGACGCTGCTGGACAATCTGGGTTTCGACGCGGCATTGCATTCGATGACCGACCTGTTTTCCGAACGCTGCGCAGTCGCATGCGTGGTGTCACTACCCGAGGGCGAGCTCAATCTGACGCCGGCGCAATCGATCACCTTATATCGAGTCTGCCAGGAAGCGCTGACCAACGTCATGAAATACGCCAAGGCGAAACAGGTGCGCATTTCTCTCACCAACGACGGCGCGCAGTGGACGTTGGTCATTGCGGATGACGGCGTCGGCATCGACGCCAGTACGACGCAACCCAACCGCCGCTTTGCGCACGGCTTGCTCGGTATGCGGGAAAGAGTGGTCGCATTGGGCGGCCATTTCGATATCAATGGATCGCCCGGTGCCGGCACCACACTCACCGCGAGGTTTCCGGTGGCGGCAATGGGCGAGGCGGAAATCTAAGTTCGCCCGGCTATTGCCGAAGTGGGCGACCGATGGCGTCGGCTGCCGGTTTCGCACAATTGGACTGCGTTGCGGTACTCCCGCCTGTATTCGCCGCAACTGAGCTTGTGTCCGCTCCCGTCCTACGCGAAATCTGACGCTCGTCCGATATGTACCGGCAGCTCGAAATCATACGATGACTGCCTGATCGTCACCTGCGAAAAAGGCAGCCATGTGGAACACCAATAGTCTCGTCGTGCTCGTCGCCGCAGAATTGATTGTCGGCGCACTGCTGCTGATATTTTGGCAAAGCGAACAATTGGCGTTGTTCGGCAAGTTTCTCTTTGTCGCTTCGCTCATGGCGGTCACCGCCGCCGGCGCGATGATCGTGTTGTTTCAGCGCTTCCTGGCACACGCATTTCGCTCGGAGAGCAATCAATGACGTGATGCGTGTGGCGATCGGCGGCGCGGCAATTTAGCCACGCAACATCGCAAGCCTCGACAAATTTAGTAGCCCGGCTGAGATCGCCGCACGGGCGCAAGCTGAAACCACGCGGGCTCGCGCCCGCATCCACCCTGAACAAAAGGACACTGCCATGAACTGGGATCAAATCGAAGGAAACTGGAAACAAATGAAGGGGAAAGTCAAAGCGCAATGGGGCAAGCTTACCGACGATCACCTTGACGTAATCGCCGGCAAGCGCGACCAGCTCTCCGGAAAAATTCAAGAGCAGTACGGCTATACCAAAGAGCGCGCCGAAGAAGAGCTGGATGCCTGGCTGAAGGATCATCCGACAACGCCGGTCGATTCCCCTTCCAAGCACTAGGCGATCACGCCAACACAACGTTTACCGAAGATTGCGGCGCGCACAAACGCGGCAAATCAACTCACTACCAAAGGAATATCAATGAACATGAAACCCATCAACAAATTGCTTGCGGTTGCATTTTGCGCGGCAACCTTCGCGGCCACAGCCGCCATCACCAAAGCGGAACACAAGGCAGCGGTCGACGAAGCCGAGATGGCATACAAGCGCGCGACGGCCACCTGCGCGACACTGGCCGGGCATGCCAAGAACGTGTGCGTTGCCGAATCCAAAGCGGAACGCGTTTACGCGGTTGCCAAGACGGACGGCGAGTTCAAGAACACGCCAAAAGCCATTTTTGACGGGCGTAAACAGGTTGCCAAAGCCGAGTACGACTTGGCGAAAACCAAGTGCGACGCCAAGGCCGGCAACGACAAGGATGTCTGCGTCAAAGAAGCCAAAGCCATTGAAGTTCGCGCGCTGGAAGATGCCAAAGTCGGCAACACCATCAGCGATGCACGTGCCGATGCAAGCTCCGCCAAAAACACGGCCAACTACAAAGTGGCCCTTGAAAAGTGCGACGCATTCAGCGGCGATACAAAGGACGCATGCGTAAAGAACGCAAAGGCAAGTTTCAACAAGTAACACATTCGATTTCCTCTCCCATGGAGCCGTCAGGCTCCATTTTCGACGGGCCGGTATGGCCCGTTTTTTTTGTGTGGCTTCAGTTGAATAGGTGAGCTGCGGATGTGCGCATCGCCCGCTATGTGCAATCGGTTTCGTGCGGCCAAGGTAGGACGCGAGCGACTGTCATGCGGGCTTCGTCCTACATGTTAATCGGCGTACCGACACTGTCCGGTTCATCAGTGCCGCACGACAATGATTGCACACCACTCCAGAAACCGACCATGAATTCTTCCATCTCATTCCAGTCGCCGCATTTGCCACAGGGCAACGAAAACAGACCGTCCGGTGCGGGCGTTTCATTCATCGCTTCGTTCGCCATCATCGCCTCACTATTGATGGCGGCAGGTTGCGACAAGTACACCGATTCCGGACAGACCGTCGGGCAAAAACTCGACAAAGCGATCGATCAATCGAACGCCAGTATTGCGAACGCGGGCGACAAGGTCGAGAAAAAAATGGAGCAGGCCGGCGCGGCGGTGGCCGGTGTCGGTGAGTCGATCTCCCAAAAAACCGGCAGTGCGCTGGACAAGGCGGGCAACGCGGTCTTCACCAAAGTCGATCAGGTGGGCACCATCGTCGATGACTCTGCGATCACCGCGTCAATCAAGGCGGATCTGCTGAAGGATCCCGGTTTGAGTGCGCTCGGCATTGAAGTCAACACAGTCAAAGGTGAAGTCACTTTGAAGGGCACCGTCTCGACCGAGATTCGCAAATTGCGCGCGGGTGGTATTGCCAGCCACATCGTCGGCGTGACCCGCGTCGTCAATCTGCTCGAAGTGAAGGGCTCATAACCAACCATGCGTTCGCATTGCGATGCCGCGCGGATCCCATTGCAGCGGCATATCCGTGTCGACGGCAACGCGTTCAATCAGTCGGATACAGCCGCTAGTTCAGGCTGCCATCCGCGACAAATATTTTCCGAAACTTTTCCATTTCACCAGGAGCATTTCATGATCAGAAAATTCACGACTGCCATTGCGCGACCAAGAACGGCCAAACAAGCGCGTTTTTCCTTTGCGCGCAGTGTCCCATGCAGTAAATCGGGGGAAAAATAATCATGGCTCAGAACAAATTCTTTTCCCGCCTCGCTCTTCTCGGCGCATTGACGATCACGAGCTTTGCAGCAACGGCGCAACAAATTTCAGTATTTCCGCAACCCCTCCTGAGCCGCGATACAGTTGTAAAGCTGCGCGTGACAACGCTTGCGCCCTACGCGTATGGTCGCGAGACGGTGACGATGTTCAACAACAGGCTGACCGTGACGGTTCGCTCGTTCGACAAAGCACCGGTTGCCGGACCCTCGCCGCCGTCCGACGACATTTCGGCGACCACGGGTGACGTGGTACTCGGTAAATTGCCTCAGGGTAACTATATCGTTGACGCCGTTTTTCTCAATCGGGTAACCGGCACATTGACGACGATCGCTTCAACACAATTCACCGTCTCCGAGGATTCTGCCGCGCTAAATTCCGGATTTCCCGCCCACGACTTTACCGACCTGTGGTGGAATCCGAACGAATCCGGCTGGGGCATCAGCATTCACACCAAGCGCGCCAATTTCTTTGCTGCATGGTTTGTCTACGATGCGCAAGGCACTCCGATCTGGTACACGCTGCAAGGCGGTAACTGGGTGTCGCCACTGAAATATAACGGCGCGATCTATTTGACGCATGCAGCCGGAAACAGCGGATTGGGACCAATATCGTCGGTCACGGCCACTTTCGTGGGCAATGGCTCAATTGAATTCAGCGGCAACGACAACGCGACACTTAGCTATTCAGTTAACGGATTTGTGAGTTCGAAAAATATCACGCGTCAACTCTTTTGATCGGCGCTCACGTCGAGCAAAGGAAAAGTGTGTTGCCGCAATGTAGTTACCACAGCATAAGCGCTGTGCAGTATTCGGAACGCGGCGGATAGACATTACTCGCTAAGCGAAGTGCAAACTCTAGCGCCAGCGCGGCGTTTCGGCGGAAAATGCGCCGAACGGCACGCGCAGCGGGGAGTTTGGTTGCGTAGCCATAGTAGCCGGCGGCGACATCAAAAAAGCGAAATGACACCCAGAATCGTGCCGCGTTTTACGTGTAAACCGACGCAAGGGCACAAAAACATCAACCTGCGCTCACCACCTGATTCCTGCCGCCTTTTTTGGCGATATACAAACGCGCGTCTGCAATTTCTGCCAATGTTTCATGTGCGTAGGGCGGCGGCAGTTCAGTGGTGCTCGCAACACCGATGCTGATTGTCATGCCCAGCGCCGGGTGAATTCCAGCCCAGTGATACGCCGCCACGCTGTAGTTGAGACGCTGTGCGACTTCGGTGCCGAAGGCGAGATCGGTCTGCGGAAGCGCCAGCATGAATTCTTCGCCACCATAGCGCGCGGGAAAGTCGGCGTAGCGACAATTCTGGCGCATCAGATCTGCGAGCGTGTGCAGTGCGCGGTCGCCGATCGCGTGGCCGAATCGATCGTTCACCAGTTTAAAAAGGTCGACGTCGATCATCAGCAATGTCACCGGTTGCGCGGCGGTGGCGCGTGCGAGGGCGGCTTGCAGCCATTGCTCCAGCGCACGCCGATTCGGCAAATTGGTGAGCGTGTCTTCCTTGGCGAGGCGCTCCCATTGATCGGAAAATCGTTTCAGCGATTGCGTGAGCTCGCGCCGCTCGGCACTGCTGCGCGCGTCCTGATCGGTGAGTGCGGCTTCCAGTGCGCGCACTTTCTTCAACGCATTAAGCGCGCTGCCCAGGTTTCCCAATCCTTCGTGCGCCTGCGAGATCCCGGCGTAAGTGTCGCTTTGTTCGCGCTTCGAGCCATCTGTCAAATACACGAGGGCATTGTGAAATGCGACGAGCGCATCGTCGAAGCGTTTCAGGTGGCAATACACCATGCCCATTTCATTGAACGTGACGGCGATATCGGCGCGCATTTTGTAGGCCTGATATTGCTTCAGTACATCTTCGAGCGTATCGAGCGCACCATCGTAATCTTCGACGTTGCGCTGCACGATCGCGAAGTGACCGCGGGCGACCGCGCTAATGCGCCGCATACCGGCCGCCTGCGCTTCATTGGCGAGATTTATCCACTGCGGCAAGTAAGGCCGGTAGGCCTCGATGCGCGCCGGGCCCTCGGGTACCTCGGCTTCGACGCGGCGGTTGTAGGCGTTCAGCAGTGAGGAGCGCGCGCCAAAACGATCCGCCATATTGCCGGCCGCCTCGAAGGCGCGCACGCTCCGCTCAAGATATTCGACCGCCTGTTTGTGACGACCGATGATCGACGAAGATATGCCAATCCGCTGCCACACCCGCGCCTCGAGTTCGCGCGAACCCGCGCGGGTGGCAAGCTCGCCCGCGTCGAAAAAATATTTAAGCGCTACGGCGTGATCCTCGATCAATTGCAGCGCCTGACCCGCGTGCATGATCGCCTCGGCTTCGCTTTCGGTGTCGGCGTGGTTTTGCGCGTCGCGCCGCGCTTCAGCCGCGACCCGTCCCAGTTTCAGCACATCGCCATTGGCCGCATGAAGTTCCGCGAGCGCATTCAGGATCAACGCGCGGTCGCCGGGATCCACCGTTTCGAGCAATAGCTCTGCATCGCGTTCCGCCGCAACACCGTCGCCGGCATGGATGGCGATGCGCAGTCGCACGACCTCTTCTTTGATCGACGCAGGCGCAGGCCGTCCGGCACCGTTGGTGCCGTTTGGTGAAGGAAACGAAGGATCCAAATTGGTCGTATTCATGCAATTGCTAATTTACAGCATGACGGCCCCACCCCGCTTGAAGGCGGGCCGCCCGGCCATTGCTGCGATGGCTTGATCGATTCGTACCAGGGTTGAGGTGAAGGTAATGCCCGTCTCCGCTTTGAGCCGCTCGGCATCCGCGCGCAACATCGGCATCGACATCGCAACCGCATCGCCGCAAACCGCGAAGGCGATCGCATTGCCACCCTCGACCGGGGCCAGCGGCAACACGCGGTCATCGAACGCCAGGCGCAGGTTGTCAATTTGCCGCCGATAGCCATGCGCACGCCCAAACAGATTCAACACCAGCAATCCCCGCCGCGTCAAGCGCGCGCGGCAATCGCGGTAAAACGCTTCGGTGCCCAACGCGCCGAAACGCGCGTTGTGATCGTAACCATCGACCATGATGCAATCGTACTTGTCCTTGTGAACCGATTCGCCAGTGCCGCGCATCCACGCGACGCCGTCGGCAATATGAATGTCGATATGCGCCGCTTCGCGTGCCGGCGCCCGCGGCAGTTTGAACGATTGCTCCGCCATCGCGACGACGGCGGGATTGATTTCAACAATCGTCTG
>JANOKK010000073.1:0-4156 GCA_031419255.1 Betaproteobacteria bacterium | reverse complement strand
ATGGCAAAGCAAAGCGATGAAGTTCAAACCGCTTTGCTTTGTCTTCTGAAACGACTGCAGAAGACTAGTTTGGTCGGGCAATCTTCGATTGCTGTCAGCCATAGAGGGGTAGCGGCCCTTCGCCTTACTTGACGTTATCAGATCACCGATAACGCCAGTCGATGAACATTGACGCAAGCGCCAGCTCGCGACTCCTTTCAACGTTCGGAGAGTTTATGTCCCACACCGTGCCTACCAGCTATACCTACACCGAGAAAAAGCGCATTCGCAAGAGTTTTGCCAAGCGCGCCAGCGTCCTCGATGTCCCTTTCCTTTTGGCCACCCAGCTGAATTCGTACGCTGAATTCCTGCAAGCCGAGGTCGCAGTTGCAAGCCGCAACAACCAAGGCCTGCAATCGGCGTTCACGTCGGTATTTCCGATCGTGAGTCACAACCAATTCGCGCGCCTGGAATTTGTAAGCTATCAGCTCGGTCTGCCACCATTTGATGTGCTGGAATGTCAGCAGCGCGGCCTCACTTATGCGTCGCCACTGCGCGCCAAAGTGCGCCTGGTGATCATGGATCGCGAAGCGTCCAAGCCAACGGTGAAGGAATTGAAGGAGCAGGAAGTCTACATGGGCGAGATTCCGCTCATGACCGCCAATGGCTCGTTCGTCATCAACGGTACCGAGCGCGTCATCGTGTCTCAGTTGCATCGCTCACCCGGCGTGTTTTTCGAGCACGATCGCGGCAAGACGCATTCTTCGGGAAAATTGTTGTTCTCGGCCCGCGTGATTCCGTATCGTGGTTCGTGGCTCGATTTCGAATTCGATCCCAAGGACTACCTGTATTTCCGCGTGGATCGCCGCCGCAAAATGCCGGTAACGATTCTGCTGAAGGCGCTGGGCTATTCGCCCGATCAAATCCTGCGCGAATTCTTTGTCTTTGACGAGTTCCATATCTCGAAAAAAGGCGAAATCGAATTGGAACTGGTGGCCGACCGTCTGAAGGGCGATATCGCCAAGTTCGATATCGTCGCGAAAGACGGCAAAGTGCTCGTGCAAAAAGACAAGCGCATCACCGCCAAGCATATCCGCGACATGGAAGCGGCGAAGATGAAGCGCTTGCCGGTCAACGACGAGTATCTCGTTGGGCGTGTGCTCGCCACCAATATTGTCAATACCGAAACCGGCGAATTTGTAGCGACGGCCAATGAAGAGTTGACGGATTTGTCGCTGCGTAAATTGATCGACGCTGGTGTTGAAACCATTTACACGATCTACACCAACGACCTCGATCAGGGCGGCTACATTTCGTCCACGCTGCGTATCGATGAAACGGTGGATGCGTTGAATGCGAAGGTTGCTATCTACCGCATGATGCGTCCGGGTGAGCCGCCGACCGAAGATGCGGTCAATGCGCTCTTTAACGGCTTGTTTTTCTCAGAAGAGCGCTATGATTTGTCCGCCGTGGGCCGGATGAAATTCAACCGCCGTGTGGCGCGCGAAGAATTGACGGGCGCGATGACGCTGTCCACCGAAGATATCGTCGCGGTCATCAAGATTCTCGTTGAATTGCGCAATGGTCGCGGTGAAATCGACGATATCGATCATCTGGGAAATCGCCGCGTGCGTTCGGTAGGCGAATTGGCGGAGAACCAGTTCCGCTCGGGACTCGTTCGCGTCGAGCGCGCCGTGCGCGAGCGCCTGTCGCAGGCCGAAGCCGAAAATCTGATGCCGCACGATTTGATCAACGCCAAGCCGGTGTCGGCTGCGATCAAGGAATTCTTCGGCTCGTCGCAGTTGTCACAGTTTATGGATCAAACCAATCCGTTGTCGGAGATCACTCACAAACGTCGCGTTTCCGCACTCGGACCAGGTGGTCTCACACGAGAGCGCGCGGGATTTGAAGTGCGCGACGTGCATCCGACGCACTACGGTCGAGTGTGTCCGATCGAGACGCCGGAAGGCCCGAACATCGGCCTGATCAACTCGCTCGCGTTGTATGCGCGGGTAAATGAGTACGGCTTTATCGAAACGCCGTATCGCAAGGTTCACGGCGGCAAGGTTGCGGGCGAAATTGAATACTTGTCCGCAATTGAAGAAGGCAAGTACGTGATCGCGCAGGCGAACGCAGAAACTGACAAGTCGGGTCGATTTGTCGATGAGCTGGTTTCCTGTCGCAATCACAATGAGTTCATGTTGTCCTCCCCGGACAAGATCGAATACATCGACGTGGCACCTGCACAGATTGTGTCGGTTGCCGCTTCGCTGATTCCGTTCCTTGAGCACGATGACGCGAACCGCGCCTTGATGGGCTCGAACATGCAGCGCCAGGCCGTTCCGTGTTTGCGTGCAGAAAAGTCGCTGGTCGGTACCGGCATTGAACGCACAGTAGCGATGGACTCTGGCACGGCCGTATTGGCGCGTCGCGGTGGCCGCGTTGATTTTGTCGATGCAGGCCGCGTAGTGGTGCGTGTCAATGACAACGAAACCCAGCCGGGCGAGGCGGGCGTTGACATTTACAACCTCGTCAAATACGTACGCTCCAACCAGAACACCAATATCAACCAGCGTCCGTTGGTGAAAGTGGGTAACCACATCGCCAGGAACGACGTCATCGCTGACGGCGCATCCACTGACATGGGCGAGCTCGCGCTAGGCCAGAACCTGCTGGTCGCTTTTATGCCCTGGAACGGCTACAACTTTGAAGATTCGATCCTGATTTCAGAGCGCATCGTTGCCGAGGACCGCTATACCTCGATCCATATCGAGGAATTGTCGGTCGTGGCACGAGACACCAAGCTGGGTCCTGAAGAAATTACCCGCGATATCTCGAACCTGTCCGAGCGCATGCTGGGTCGGCTTGACGAATCCGGCATCATTTACATTGGTGCCGAAGTTGAAGCGGGTGACGTGCTGGTTGGCAAGGTAACGCCGAAAGGTGAGACTCAGCTCACGCCGGAAGAAAAACTGCTGCGTGCCATCTTCGGTGAAAAAGCATCGGACGTAAAAGATACATCGCTGCGCGTGCAATCGGGTATTTCCGGCACGGTGATCGATGTGCAAGTGTTCACGCGCGAAGGCATTGTCCGAGACAAGCGTGCGCAACAGATCATCGACGATCAGCTCAAGGACTATCAGAAGGACTTGAAGGATCAACTGCGCATTGTGGAAGACGATTTGTTCCAACGGATCGAAAAAACCTTGATTGGCAAGATCGCGAAAGGCGGACCGAAAAAAATCGCCAAGGGCACCAAGCTGACCAAGGCATATTTGGAAGATCTACCGCGCCACGACTGGTTTGACATTCGCTTGACCGATGACGACGACGCGCGCCAGCTCGAATCGCAGAAGGAAGCGCTCGATTTGACGCGCAAAGAATTCGACCGAGCGTTTGACGAAAAGAAGCGCAAGCTTACGCAAGGTGATGAATTGCCGCCAGGCGTGCAGAAGATGGTGAAGGTCTATGTGGCCGTCAAGCGTCGCTTGCAGCCCGGCGACAAGATGGCAGGACGCCACGGCAATAAAGGCGTGATCTCGAAGATCGTGCCAGTGGAAGACATGCCATTCATGGCCGATGGCACGCCAATGGATATCGTGTTGAATCCGTTGGGTGTGCCGTCACGGATGAACGTCGGTCAGATTCTCGAAACTCACCTCGGCTGGGCTGCGAAGGGCTTGGGTCTCAAGATCGGCGCGATGATGAAAGCGCACGAAAATATTTCGAAATTGCGCAAATTCCTCGACAAGGTGTACAACACTAGCGGAAAAAAAGAAGATCTGGGATCGCTCTCGGACGACGAAGTCATGGAATTGGCCGGCAATCTGTCGAATGGCGTACCGTTCGCGACACCGGTGTTCGACGGCGCGGCGGAAGACGAAATTCGCGGCATGCTCGATCTTGCCTATGACGAAGATACCGCCAAGCGTTTGAAATTGAATGCCACCAAGACGCAGGTCACCCTGCACGATGGTCGCAGCGGCGAGCCGTTCGAACGCGATGTTACGGTTGGCTATATGCACATCCTGAAGCTGCATCACTTGGTCGATGACAAGATGCATGCCCGTTCGACCGGTCCGTATTCGCTCGTTACCCAGCAACCGCTGGGCGGCAAGGCGCAGTTCGGTGGACAGCGCTTCGGCGAAATGGAAGTTTGGGCGCTCGAAGCTTACGG
>JANOKK010000072.1:0-2060 GCA_031419255.1 Betaproteobacteria bacterium | reverse complement strand
TGAATATCGCCCTTGCGCCGCACGAAGAATGCGCGCTCGCCATCCTGCGCGGGTTCCACGGTCCAAAGTTTTGGCAGCTCGCGCTTCGGTTTGGGCAATTTAGCGAACGCGGCTTGTATCCAGCCGAGCGTCTTTGCCTCATCGAATTTGCCGGCGACCAGCAGCACGGCATTGTCGGGCTGATAATACTGCCGATAAAAAGCTTGTAGATTTTCAATCTTCACGTTTTCGACATCCGAGCGATTGCCGATAGTCGAGTTACCGTAGTTGTGCCAATCGTAGGCGATGCTTTGCATGCGCTTCATGAGCACGCCGAACGGTGAATTTTCGCCATTCTCCATTTCGTTTCTCACCACGGTCATTTCTGAATCGAGATCCTTGCGCGCGATGAACGAATTCACCATGCGATCGGCTTCCATGTCGATCGCCCACTTCAAGTTGTCGTCGGACGCTTGAAACAATTCGAAGTAGTTGGTGCGATCCAGCCATGTCGTGCCGTTCGAACGCATTCCGCGTTGGTTGAACTCCCTGTCGAGGCCGGGAATCTTTGGCGTGCCTTTGAACAGGAGATGCTCAAGCAAGTGCGCCATGCCGGTTTCGCCGTAATTTTCATGACGGGAGCCCACCAGATACGTTACGTTGACCGTCACGGTGGGTTTCGACATATCCGGGAATAGCAGTACACGCAGTCCGTTGGAGAGGCGATACTCGGTAATACCTTCAACGGACGCGATTTTTTGTGGCGCATTGCCTGGCTTCGAGACCGCCGCCGCCACCGGAACAACCTTCTTTGCGCCTGGGTTTACCTTGTCTTGCGCAGCAGTTGTTCCCGTCGCAAACAACACCAATAGCGCGACACCTGCGGTTAAAAATTTGAAATTCATGTGACAACTCCGTGAGGATTTTCGAGACGTTTGCATCTGGATTGAACGTCGATTCTATGCGAGGTGCATGCATCGCGATGTGGCAGATTGTGATTGGGAATTGACAAGCATAAATCAACGTAGAACGCCATTTGGCGAGCCTTTACGGATGCTTTAGGCCTGAACGCCGCGCCAGTGCTAGAGTCTTTACTTTGCACTCAGTTGAAGTTCTCGTTGCCGCCGAGCTTCGAACAAGCACACGCCCGATGCGACGGAAACGTTCAAGCTCTCAACCGCGCCGAACATGGGAATGCTGACAATCTGATCGCAGTTCTCGCGCGTGAGTCGTCGCAGCCCTTCGCCTTCGGCACCCAACACCCAAGCCAACGCACCCGCAATTTTTGCGTCAAACAAGGTGGTTTCGCCGCTCTCATCTGCGCCAACGATCCAGATATCGCGATCTTTCAATTCGCGCAACGTGCGCGCGAGATTGGTGACCGTGATGTAGGGCACCGATTCGGCCGCACCTGAGGCGACCTTCATCGCGGCCGCCGTCAGGCCAACGCTGCGATCCTTCGGGGCGATCACCGCGTGCGCACCGGCCGCGTCGGCCACGCGCAAACACGCACCCAAGTTATGCGGATCGGTCACGCCATCGAGTAACAATAGCAGCGGCGGAACCGTCAAAGTATCGAGCACGTCGTCAATGAATTGCGGCAACACCGTCGGCTCCACCATTGCCACCACACCCTGATGACGATTGGTGCCGCACATACCGTCGAGGCGATTGCCATCAACTGCCATCACCCGCAGATTTTTTGTCTTGGCCGTTTCCTGCAACGCTTGCATGCGCTTGTCGTCGCGCTTCGCATCGACAAACATCTCACGCACACTTTCCGCTCGCGTGCGCAGGCGCGCGCCCACGGCATGAAAGCCGAAAATGACTTGCGGCTTCATTTCTTCTTGCGGGAAAGCAGCGCGCCGCGATTTCCGCTCGCCGATGATTTCTTTGCGGTCGACTTCGATTCGGCAGGCGGCAGCGGCTTTACGTCCGTCTTGGTACTTTTAACTGACGCGCCTTTAGCAAACCCCACCATCGGTGTCGTCGGCGGATTCGCGCTATTCACGGTAATGATTTTCTTTTCCGTTTTCACTGCGCGCGGCGGTTCCTGAGAAATGGCGGGCGGTGGAGAAGGC
>JANOKK010000071.1:0-2684 GCA_031419255.1 Betaproteobacteria bacterium | reverse complement strand
CAGCTACACGCCCTTCTCCGTCGCCCCCTCGAAAATTCGTTCGCCGATCACACCGTTCACCCCGCGCGAACTCTCCGCACGTGGCATCGAACGCCAGATTAAGTGCTTCGTGCGCGCCGGCAAGCTCGCGCGCGAGGCCGGCTACGATGGCGTGGAAGTGATGGGGTCGGAAGGCTATTTCATCAACGAATTTCTGGTCACGCACACCAACCAGCGCAGCGATGAATGGGGCGGCAGTTACGAAAACCGCATGCGCCTGCCGGTGGAAATCGTCACCCGCATGCGCGAAGCCGTGGGCAAGGATTTCATCATCATTTATCGCCTGTCGATGCTGGACTTGATTCCCGACGGACAAAGTTGGGAAGAGGTGGTGATGCTTGCCAAGGCGATCGAGAAAGCCGGTGCCACCATCATCAACACCGGCATCGGCTGGCACGAAGCGCGGGTGCCGACCATTGCGACCTCGGTGCCGCGCGGCGCGTTCGCGTGGGTGACGAAAAAAATGAAAGGTGAAGTCGGCATTCCGCTCATCACCACCAACCGCATCAACGCGCCCGATGTCGCGGAAAAAATCATCGCCGACGGTTTTGCCGACATGGTGTCGATGGCGCGACCGCTGCTGGCCGATGCCGATTTTGTCAACAAAGCCGCCGCCGGCAAAGCCGATGAAATCAACACCTGCATCGCCTGCAATCAAGCCTGCCTCGATCATGTGTTTCAGCGCAAAGTGGCGTCGTGCCTGGTGAATCCGCGCGCGTGCCATGAAACCGAATTGGTGTTCCGCCCGACGCCAAAGAAGAAGAAAATCGCCGTGGTGGGCGCGGGACCGGCCGGGCTTGCGTGCTCAACTGCGCTCGCGGAATGCGGGCACCATGTGGAATTATTTGATGCGGCGAGCGAAATTGGCGGCCAATTCAACATGGCGAAAGTGATTCCCGGCAAGGAAGAGTTTCACGAGACGCTGCGATATTTCCGTCGCAAGATCGAAACCGCCGGCGTGAAACTTACCCTGAATAAACGCGTGTCGGTCCATGATTTGAAAGGCTACGACGAAGTCATTCTCGCCACCGGCGTCTCGCCGCGCAACCCGAAAATCCCCGGCCAGGACATGCCGCATGTGCTGTCGTACATCGATGTGTTACTGCACAAAAAGCCGGTCGGCAAACGTGTCGCGGTAGTGGGTGCCGGCGGCATCGGTTTCGACGTCGCCGAATTTCTGGTGCATGAAGGTCATTCACCGACGCTCGATCTCGATGCGTGGCTGAAAGAGTGGGGTGTCGGCGATCCATCTAATGCACGCGGCGGCGTCGTCAAACCGGTCGTGACTGCGGCCTCACGTGAAGTAGTGCTGCTGCAACGCAAAGCCTCGCAACCCGGCAAAGGTCTCGGCAAAACCACTGGCTGGATTCATCGCGCGGCGCTGAAAAAGAAAAAAGTCGAGATGATCGCCGGGGCAAATTACGAAGGGATTGATGCAAAGGGATTGCACATCACTTTCGGCGAGAAGCGCGAGAACCCCACGTTGATCGAGTGCGACAACATCATCCTTTGCACGGGGCAGGAACCATTGCGAGAATTGCAGGCACCGTTGGAAGCGGCAGGCGTGAAAGTGCATTTGGTGGGTGGTGCACTGGAGGCGGGCGAACTCGATGCCAAGCGCGCGATTGATCAGGCGACAAGGCTGGCGGCGTTGATGTGATGTACAAGGCGCTTCTTACAACCTCAAATTATCGTCATTCCGGCGAAGGCCACAATGCGCTAACTAATACCCACCCTTTCGAAAAAATATGGGTGTCAACGCCACATTCTGGTGGGGATGAGTGCGGTCGGTCGTGTACTGACTGCGTGCTACACCATGCGCGGTTAAACGCCGCGCATGATTTCCGCCCGCAAGGCAACCAGAAAAGAAGGAGATCAATATGCGAAAGGAGTATGACTTTAGCGGTGCCAAGCGCGCCAAGGATGTGCCCCATTTGGCAAAGCTGCAAGCGCGTGCGCAACCCAACAAGACACGCGTGACGATGTGGATCGATGAAGACGTGGTCGCCGCGTTTCGCGAGCGTGCGGCCAAAGGTGGGTCGGGTTATCAAACCGAAATGAATCGCGCGTTGCGTGATGCTGCGACGGGCACACCGTTGACGGCTGAAAACTTGGACGCAATTGTATTGAAGGCCGTGGCAAAGGCGTCTCGAATCGTCGCAGGCTGCCAATGAGTGCTCAGGCCGTGACACCCAACCCTTACCCCGCCCTGCTGTCCGAGATCAAGCAGCGCATTCGGCAAGGGCAGTCGCGCGCCATTCTGGCGGTCAATCAGGAGTTGCTTGCCTTGTACTGGGATATCGGTCGTCTGATCGATGCCCGGCAAAAGCACAATGGCTGGGGTGCAGGGGTAATTCCCCGGCTGACGAAAGATTTACACAACGAATTGCCCGAGCAGAAGGGATTCTCTGAGCGCAATATCAAGCTGATGGTGCAGTTTTATCATGAGTACTCGACGCTTTTTGTGTCTGCGGCAATTGGGCAACCGCCGGTTGCCCAATTGCCTGAATCTGCTACTTTTCTCGAAGTTTCTTTCCCCGAAAAAGGGCAACAGGTGGTTGCCCAAATCCCATGGGCGCATAACGTTTTACTCATGCAGCGGGTGAAAGATTGTGCCACCAGGCTGTGGTATGCGGAGGCAACGC
>JANOKK010000070.1:0-13270 GCA_031419255.1 Betaproteobacteria bacterium | reverse complement strand
ACTCAAATGACGCGCACCTGGCAGCCTGTCGGACTTAAGGAGAATCGGCTGCAAAATGAGCTGGCCGGTGCATATTTCGCCGCTTTTCAGCGCGAATGGAACAACCATTGGCTTGAAAATCGTCAAAATCCGCCCTCGCCCAGCTCATTTTTCGCTTCGATTCCTTAAATCCGACAGGCTGCTAGCCGAGCCTGGCTTTGACCAATGCGGAGAGTTTCCCCATGTCGGCGCGCCCCGCGACTTTGGGCCGCAACGCATTCATGACTTTGCCCATGTCCTTTGAAGTGGTGGCACCGGTTTCTGCGATGACGGCTTCGAGGATGGCATTGACTTCGGCTTCCGACAATTGCGCCGGCATGTACGCCGACAGCACGCCAACTTCAAATTCTTCCTTCGCGACCAGATCCGGACGATTTCCGGCAGTGTATTGCTCGATCGAATCCTTGCGCTGCTTCAATATTTTTTCGATGATGGCAAGCACCATGTCGTCGGTCAGCACGACGCGTTCATCGACTTCTTTTTGCTTCAACGCCGATTGCAGCAAACGAATCGCGCCGAGTTTCTCGGTCTCGCGCGCCTTCATTGCCGTTTTCATATCTTCGGTGATTTTTTCGCGCAAACTCATATCGTGACTCCAGGAAAGAAAAAAGGCAGGGGACGCTGGTCACCTGCCTCAAGAATTCGGAATTTCCGAACCGACTAGTACAGCTTCGGCGGCAGCATTTGGCTGCGCAGACGTTTGAAGCGGCGCTTCACGGCGGCCGCATGCTTGCGCTTGCGTTCGGCGGTGGGCTTTTCGTAGAACTCGCGGGCGCGAAGTTCCGTCAGGAGACCGGTTTTTTCAATGGCGCGTTTGAAGCGGCGCAGGGCCACATCGAACGGCTCATTTTCTTTCAATCGAACTAACATTCAAATTACCTTTCTAGCTTTCTAGTTATGCCCAGCCAATCCATGAAAGGATTGAGGGTCGGAAGTTGTAATACCCACTTCGCATTGCGAAGAGCCCAATATAATAACGACTTACGCGCTTTTTGCCAAGCGCGTCGATTTTCCTTCGATTGCCTCGGTAGCCCGCTTATGCTGATTCTCGGCCTGGAAACCTCGTGTGATGAAACGGGCGTCGCACTCTACGATAGCGACGCTGGTCTATTGGCGCATCGCCTGCACTCGCAGATTGAGATGCACGCCGCCTACGGGGGCGTGGTACCAGAACTTGCGTCGCGGGATCACATTCAACGAATGATTCCGTTGATTAAAGACGTTTTAAACGAGAGCGTGCGCTCACTTTGTGCCGTAAATGCGATTGCCGTGACAACCGGGCCAGGGCTGGGCGGTGCCTTGTTGGTTGGAACCAGCCTGGCCGCAGGTTTGGCGTTTGCGCTTCGTAAACCGATCATCCCCATTCATCATCTGGAAGGCCACTTGCTGTCACCGCTGCTGTCGGACCCGAGCCCGGACTTTCCATTTGTCGCGCTATTGGTGTCCGGCGGCCACACGCAATTGATGGCGGTTGAAGGTGTCGGCCGATATCGACTACTTGGTGAGACGGTCGATGACGCGGCCGGTGAAGCCTTCGACAAAACTGCAACCTTGCTGGGTTTGGGGTATCCAGGTGGGCCGGCGCTAAGCAAACTCGCCGAAAGCGGCGATGCGCGGCGGTTTGCACTACCGCGTCCGATGTTGTCCAGCGGCGATTGCGACTTCAGTTTTAGTGGTTTGAAGACGGCTGTGCTTACGTTGAAAACGAAACTTGCCGCCGCCAACCAACTCGATGATCGATGTCGTGCCGACATTGCCGCCGGTTTTCAGGCGGCCGTGGTCGACGTGCTGGTGGCAAAGTCACTGTCGGCGCTGCGAGACTGTGGCATGTCGCGGCTGGTCGTGTCGGGTGGCGTGGGTGCCAATCACCGACTTCGAAGTCAATTGAGCGCCCAAGCGGCGACGCGAGGCGCGCAGGTGTTTTATCCGCCGCTGGAATTGTGTACCGACAATGGTGCGATGATCGCTTTCGCGGCGGCGCTAAGAATTCAGGCGAATCCCGGCCTGCTGACAGAAACACAAACCTCGTTCAACGTCCGGTCGCGATGGGCACTGGCGAACGCTTGAAGCAATGTCACGACCCGCCACGACCGAGGCTCTTCTCGGCGGCTTCAACTTTTTCTTCCGCTTTCTTGACCGCCTCTTCGAGGGAAGCAATGCGCGCATAGTATTCGGGATTGCGGACAACGGTGTTCACGCCCGTAGGCTCCCCCTTCTTGTTACGACCGACGCGAATTTGCGTCTCGACGGGCAGTGGATCGCGAACACTTTCAAGTGCCGCCTTAGCCGCGTCCAATTCCTGTTTGGCCACGTCGAACGCTTCACGCAGCTTTTCGCGTACGCGAATGTCCTCAGCCACGCGGCCTTTCATGTCTTCCAATCTTCGTTCGTCGCTCTCGCGGGCACCTTTCGGTGCGTTGATAATATTGGCCGAGGGGTTGCTCGTCACTTGTTGCGCAGTCTCGCCTTTTTTAGGTGCCTTGTCGGAATACGTGACTTTTCCATCCTTGTCTGTGTACTTCCACAGAGCTTGCGCATTGACGGTGACCTGCACCGTCAACCCGACGAGACACGTCAATATGCAAAAACGTAGGATGGCCCGCTTAGGTTGTCGCATAGTCTTTTTCCTTGATTGTTGGTGAGCGTGACCGGGAGCAAACGGTGCAATCCGAGTCGCGCCGATAGCGCACAGATTGCCAAGTCATGTCGCGCGCGTCGAGCATCAGCAGGCGACCGGTGAGAACGTCGCCAATGCCTGTTAAAAGCCGGATCGCTTCTGCTGCCTGCATCGCACCAATGATACCGACCAGCGGCGCGAACACGCCCATCACCGCGCAGCGTTCTTCCTCGGCGTCGGATTGTTCGGGAAACAGGCAGTGGTAACACGCGGCGTCATCGATGCGCGGATCAAAGCTGGTGATCTGGCCTTCAAAACGAATACCAGCGCCGGACACCAGCGGCTTTCGCACCTTTACGGAAGCGCGGTTGATCGCGTGCCGGGTGGCGAAATTATCGGAGCAATCCAGAATCACATCGGCCTCTGCGGCATGATGTTCGAGCGCCGCACCGGCAAGCCGCTCCGCGATAATGTTAACGTTGACGTTCGAATTGATTTCTCCGATGCGCTGCGCCGCAGATTCGGCCTTATTCACGCCGATGGTGTCTTCGCGATGAATGATTTGGCGTTGCAGGTTCGTCATATCAACGACATCGCCATCGGCCACACTAATATGCGCAACGCCCGCAGTGGCCAGATATAGCAGTGCTGCCGATCCCAATCCGCCCGCACCGATCACCAGCGCGCGCGAATCAGACAAAGCTTGTTGAGCCTCAACGCCGAATTCGTTTAAGAGAATGTGGCGGCTATAGCGAAGCAGGTCTTGGTCGTTCATGGCTCTATGCACTTATCCGCCTGATCCGTCGCGCGCATTCTCATGCCGCGACAGAACGCGCCGACGCGAAATTACTTCTTGGCTTCAATCGCCTTTGGCGCGGCGTGGGTCGTGCTCTGGCTCGCATTGGCAAGCAGCGCGCGCGGGCTCGCCGCAACCGGCAGTCCCTTCAATTGATTCAACGCTTGCTGAAGGACAAAATCAATTGGTTTGCCGTCGCTGCCATTGAGCGGCGTGTATTCCACCGGCTTTTCATCGGCCGTGGACACCGACGATTTTCCGGCCTTGGTCACTGCACCATTGATGGCGATGCCCGCCGACTTGCCATCAGCGCCGGGCAGGCCACCAGCAGGTGAACCTTTCGAGTTTTTGTCAGGCACCACGATGTCTGGCGGCATATTCAATTTCTCCAGCTTCGCCTTTAGCGCGTCGGCGGCTTTCTTTTCATCTTCGCCGACCAAGTGCCGATCGAGGTCGGCTTCGCGCATCGCCATGCGCTGCGAACCATCGTCCACGGCCACATCGGGCTCGATGCCTTTTGCCTGAATCGAGCGGCCATTCGGTGTGTAGTAGCGCGCGGTAGTCAATTTGATGGCGCTGTTGTTGCCCAAGGGCAGAATCGTCTGCACAGAACCCTTGCCGAACGTTTGCGAGCCCATGACGCTGGCGCGCTTGTGATCCTGCAACGCACCCGCGACAATTTCGGACGCGGATGCAGTGCCGTTGTTGACAAGCACAATCATCGGTACATTCTTGATCGACGGTGGCAACTTGGCGAGGTAATCTTCACGGCTCGCGCTACGCAGATAATTTTCTTTCCTCGCATGCAAGCGCATTTTGGCATCCTCAACGCGACCATCGGTGTACACGACCAGCGCATCCTTTGGCAGGAAAGCCGCCGACACGGCAACCGCCGCATTCAGCAAACCGCCCGGATCATTGCGCAAATCCAGCACCAGCCCTTTGAGGCTGCCGCCGTTTTGTTTGTACACATCGTTGACGGCGCGCACCAGTTTTTCACCGGTTGCCTCTTCGAATTGTGTCAGCCGAATCACCGCGTAGCCAGGATCAAGAGTGCGGGAGCGTACGCTTTGAATTTCGATCTTGGCGCGCTTGACGCTGAACACCAGTTCCTTCGCTTCGCCCCGACGCATGATCGTCAACACCGCTTCGGTTCCCGCGTCGCCGCGCATCCGCTTCACCGCTTCGGTGAGCGAGAGCCCGCGCAAACTGGTGTCATCGACCTTGATAATGAAATCGCCTGATTTGATACCCGCCCGGTAGGCAGGCGTATCGTCGATCGGCGAAATGACTTTCACAAAACCATCTTCAACACCAACTTCGATGCCGAGCCCGCCGAACGTGCCGGTGGCGGTGGTCTGCATTTCCTTGTAGGCATCGGCATCGAGAAACGCCGAGTGCGGATCAAGACCGGTCAACATACCGTTGATCGCTTCCTTGATAAGGCGCTTGTCGTCTACCGCTTCGACATAATCGCTTTTGATGCGGCCGAAAACTTCGGAGAGCATCCGGACTTCTTCGATCGGCAAATTGAGCATCGTGCTTTGCTTTTCCGCCACCGCCGAGAAATTGAGGCTCAACAGCACGCCAGCGATTCCGCCGATGCCGACCAGTCCCGCCGCTTTCATCCGATTGCTAATTGTGTTGCGCATCACATCCCCGAAAAGACGACCAGTTTCCACCAACGATTTGTTGTCGTACCGCTCATTTTCCCACCCATTTCATGGGGTCAAATGGCTTGCCTTCATGGCGCAATTCAAAATATACACCCGATTCTGGCGCACCGCCCGATGACCCGACAGACGCAACCGTTTCGCCGCTTTGCGTCGCATCGCCCACATGCTTGAGCAAACTCTCGTTGTTGCCATACAGACTCATGTAGCCACCGCCGTGATCGACGATCAGAAGGTTGCCAAAACCGCGCAGCCAATCCGCATACACGACCTGTCCGTCAGCCACCGCATGCACCGCATGACCGTTTTCGGCCTTGATGAACAATCCCTTCCAGGTCACGCCGCCATCTTCTCTTGGGCTACCGAACCGGCCTTGAAGTTCCCCACGCACCGGTAATTTAAGCCGTCCCTTCAATGCCTCGAAAATGTTGCCCGCAAGCGATGCATCGGCAACATGCTCGATCAATTCACCCTTTTTAGGCACGCCGCTGGATTTGCCGTCAGCTTTTCCGTCGTTTCGTCGTTGGTCGCGATTCCGGGCAATGGCTTTCGCCAATTGTTCGACCAGCTTTCCCAATCGATCCTCGTCGCGCTTCAAGCGGCCAATTTCGCGACGTCCTTTGGCGATATCGCCCTTGATCCGCGCGAACAGTTTTTGCCGAACGTGACGTTCGGTTTGCAGTTCGGCCCGCGCTTTTCGTTGCGCATCCGCATTTGCTGCCAATTCCTGCTGCTGTTGACGTGTCGTGGATTCAAGTTCCGCGAGTTTGGCCGCAATGTGTTTCAGGCGAACAATCAAATCCGCACGCATTCGCGACACGTAGCCGAGGTAACGCATTCGGCGCTCGACCTCACTTACATCCTGACCATCGAGGAGCAGCCGCAAACCATCAGTGTTGCCATGCATGTATTGATGGCGGAACAATCGACCCAACAAGTCCTGCTGGCGGGCCGCGTCAGCCCTTGCGGAGTCAGCACCATTCTTCAATTCGGCGAGACTTTGCGAAATCAGCGCTTGCTCCCGATTAAGCATCGCCAGATTCCGATTCGCCTCGCTGATGGATTTTTCCGACGCGCTCAGTGCGTCAGCCGCTTCCGACCGTGAATCTTCGCTTTTGACCAAATCGCGCTGGAGCTTTTCGATGCGCTCGCGCAATTCGCGCAGTTCGCGCGCCTTGTCGGGCTTTTCCGCCGGCGCGGCAAACGCCGTCGAGAACGCGCAAAACAGGCACGCGAGTACTGCGGCATTACGAAGAACGCGCGTGATCGGCGTGAAAAATTGAATCGGTATTCTTGAACCCGCGCTCGCGACGAAACGGTTGCAGAAATCAATGCCCCGAAGCGTCACTTGCCCGCCGTCAATTGCGCAGATCTTTCGTCAGGCACGCGGCGCGCGCCCCTGTGCCGCGACCGCCGCTTGCGCCTTTGCAATCTCGGCCTGATCGCCCAGATAGTAGTTGCGAATCGGTTTCAACTCATCGGTCAATTCGTAGACCAAGGGCACTGCCGTCGGAATATTGAGCGCGACAATGTCATCGTCCGAAACATGGTCAAGGTGCTTGATAAGCGCACGCAGGCTGTTGCCGTGCGCGGCGATGATCACGTTCTTGCCGGCGCGAATTTGTGGAGCGATTTCCATTTGCCAATACGGTACCACCCGCTCGACGGTGTCTTTCAGGCACTCCGTCAACGGCAACTCTTCGGGCAACAGCGATGCGTAGCGCAAATCGCGCGAGGGATGGCGCTCGTCCGCAGCGGACAATGCGGGCGGCGCGATCGCGTAACTGCGCCGCCAGATGAGCACTTGCGCATCGCCGAATTTTGCGGCGGTCTCGGTTTTGTTCAGGCCCTGCAAATCGCCATAGTGGCGTTCGTTCAAACGCCAGTGCTTGACGACCGGTACCCAGCGCCGATCAAGCGCCTCTTGCACGATCCAAAGCGTACGGATAGCGCGCGTCAAAAGCGACGTGTACGCCAGATCAAAATCCAATCCTGCGCGCTTCAGCGAGGCGGCGGCAGTGACGGCTTCCTGAACGCCCTTTTCGGTCAAATTCACGTCGTTCCAGCCGGTGAAACGGTTTTCCAGATTCCAGGTGCTCTCACCGTGGCGCATCAAAATGAGTTTTTTCATGGGGATTGTCGATGGGTGGCTGTATTGATTTTCGGAAATTTATCCCGCATATGGCTTGGCAGGAATTCGGTGAAGTCGCTGAAAAACCGGGATTTTTCGCAACTTGTTGGTAAAATATCAGGTTTTCGACAAGCACCAAACAATACGCCACAATTTGCGCCGGTTTTACGCGCAATCCTATCCACTTCGTTTTCCCTGAATTGCCGTCAATGGTCGACTTTGTTTCTCAAAATGTCATGCTCGTCATGTTGTTCCTGGTGAGCGGCGGTCTGCTGGTGTGGCCGTCAATCGCCAAAATTACGGGCGGCGGCGCGCGCGAGATCGGCACCCTCGAAACCACCCGTTTCATGAATACCGGCAATGCGCTGGTGCTGGATATCCGCGACAACGCGGAATTCAACGGTGGACGCGTCCCCAAATCGAAAAATATACCGTTGGCGGAAATCGACAAGCGCGTCGATGAAATCAGCCGCTTCAAGGATAAACCGGTGATCGTGACCTGCCGCAACAACATGCGCGCGTCGGCAGCGGTGAAGCTATTGAAGAAACACGGTTTCACCGATGTTTATCAATTGTCCGGCGGATTCGGTGCCTGGCAGCAGGCCAGTCTGCCCACCGAGAAGTAACACCATGGCAAAAGTCACCATGTATTCAACGGCAGTGTGCCCGTTCTGCCAGATGGCGGAGCGGCTGCTATCGTCGAAGGGCGTTGCGAATATCGATAAAATTCGCATCGATCTCGACCCCGGCAAGCGCGCTGAAATGATGGAAAAAACCGGCCGACGCACGGTACCGCAAATTTATGTCGGCGAAAATTATGTCGGCGGGTTTGACGATTTGTCGAAGCTCGACCGCGCCGGCGGCCTCGACGCCTTGCTGGCCGCCTGAATTCACGCACAGTTTCGTTTTTTGCAACTATCCCACCCAGAAAATTTCACCAAGGAAAGCACATGACCGACGCCATTGATCAGAACCAGCCCGTTTATTCGATCGAGAAAATTTACGTTAAGGATCTGTCGCTCGAAATCCCTAACGCCCCGCAAATTTTCCTCGAACGCGAAGCGCCGAATGTCGATGTGCAACTCCATCACAGCTCGACAAAAGTCGATGAGGGCGTGTATCAGACCGAACTCACACTGACCGTCACGGCAAAGGTCGGCGAGAAAACCATGTTCCTCGTCGAAGCCAATCAGGCCGGCATTTTCGCGATCCGCAATGTGCCCGAATCGGATCTGGATCCGATTCTTGGCATCGGCAACCCGAATATTCTCTACCCATATGTCCGCGAAACGGTTTCCGACGCGATCGTGCGCGCGGGTTTCCCGCCGGTGCTGTTGAATCCGGTGAATTTCGAAGCCCTGTATCAGGCGCAAAAGCAACATGAAGCGCAACAAGCCGCCGGAACGGCGGCACCCGCAGCCGCACCAGTGGTCACGCACTAGCCAGCCATCATTTGATGCAAAATAGCGTCATGAAATCATTCATGACACGTCGAAGCGCCGCCAATTTCATGGCGGCGTTTTGTTTGGTGCCGACGCTCGCATTGTCACAGGCGACGGCACCCGCGCCGGCATCCCCGGCATCGGCGGCGTTCATATCCATTGGCGATCAACCGGCAATCCTATACGACGGCCCTTCCAGCAAAGCCAACAAGATTTTTATTTTGTCGCGACATTCCCCATTGGAAGTATTGGTCAAACTCGACAAATGGACAAAAGCGCGCGATGCAGAAGGCGCGATTGGCTGGATCGAAAATAGTTTGATCGGCTTCCGACGCCACGCGATGGTCGCAATCGCCACGGCCGAGATCCGCTCGATGCCATCGCCTGTCGCGACACAGGTTTTTGAAGCGCAACGAGGCGTGCTGTTGGAAATCACTGGGCCGGTCGCCGATGGCTGGTGGCCGGTACGTCACCGCGACGGTCAGTCGGGTTTCGTGCGCGCAGCACAGGTCTGGGGTGGTTGAAATGGTGCGCGCGCGGTGAGAATCGCGGTACTCGGCGCCGGCGCATGGGGTAGCGCACTCGCGATTTCGTTTGCCGAAAGACATGTCGTATCGCTTTGGGGGCGTGACGCTGCACAACGCGAGCAACTCGCACGCGCACGTTGCAATGAACGATATTTGCCGCAGGTCGCGTTTCCGGCTGCATTGAATGTCGCTGCGCAATTGGCGGACGCGCTGGCAGCTACAGATTTAGTTCTGATTGCAACGTCGACTGATGGACTCGCGCCAACGCTTGGCGCGGCTAAGTCCGTACAAGCGCCAATTCTCTGGGTATGCAAAGGATTTGATCGCACAACGGGAAAATTGCCGCACGAAACAGTGATCGAATCGATGGCAGCGGGCACGCGTTTCGGCGCGCTGAGCGGCCCCAGTTTCGCCATGGAAGTGGCGCGTGGGTTGCCCTGTGCGTTGACGCTCGCAGCCAATGAATTTGCACTCGCACGCCAACTCGCCGCCAAACTCAGCGGGCCGGCATTGCGAATCTATTCGAGCGACGATTTGATCGGTGTCGAACTTGGCGGCGCGCTAAAGAACGTGATGGCGATCGCAGCGGGAATTTGCGATGGCATGAAACTGGGCATGAATGCGCGCGCGGCACTCATCACCCGCGGGCTTGCCGAAATGGTTCGGCTGGGCGTGGCCATGGGCGGCAGGGCGGAAACCTTCATGGGCTTGACCGGCTTGGGCGATTTGGTACTGACCGCCACCGGCGATTTGTCGAGGAATCGCGCGGTTGGCATCAAATTGGCCGAAGGAAAGCGATTGGACGTTATATTGTTCGAGCTCGGGCATGTCGCTGAAGGCGTCAATTCGGCCGCGACGGCGCTGGCACTTTCAAAAAAACATCGTGTTGAAATGCCGATCACGGCGGCGGTCAACGCCGTACTATTCGATAATGCCGATCCACGCGAAACCGTCAAACTTTTGCTATCCCGAGAAACCAGGGCGGAAACGCGTTAAGTCGCTTTCAGCCTGCCCGATCATCCCATTCACTCAGGAACTCATCATCCATGCCTCCCAAGACTGCTAAGCCTGCCGCAAAAAACACTGCCAAAGTTTCCGCCAGGGCCAAGCAGGAATCCAAACCTCCCGCCGCCAAACGCGCCGCATTGCAAGCGGTCGCCGCCCTTGTACATCCAAAATTGACGGCTGCGCAAAAGGCCGACGTATTGATCGAGGCGCTACCATATATCCAGCGATTTTGGGATAAAAACATCGTCGTCAAATACGGCGGCAACGCGATGACCGATGTCGCGTTGCAAGAGGATTTTGCCGAGGACATCACGTTGTTGAAGTTGATCGGTATGAACCCGGTGGTGGTACATGGCGGCGGACCGCAGATCAATCGCACGCTCGAGAAAATCGGCAAACAGGGACAATTCATCCAGGGCATGCGCGTCACCGACGACGAGACACTCGATGTCGTCGAAATGGTGCTGGGCGGATTGGTCAATCAAGAGATCGTCACGCTCATCAACAAAGCCGGCGGCAAGGCAGTGGGATTGACCGGCAAGGACGGCAATTTCATTCACGCCCGCAAGATGACGATTCCATCAAAGGAAGACAAGCGCAAGAAAATCGATATCGGTCTGGTCGGCGAAGTGGTGAAGATCGACACCGGCATCATCGATTTGCTCGATACCGAAGATTTTATTCCCGTCATCGCGCCGCTGGGTGTGGATGAAAAAGGCACCGCGTACAACATCAACGCCGATATCGTCGCGGGAAAAATCGCCATCGCGTTGCAAGCCGAAAAACTCATTCTGCTCACCAACACGGCCGGCGTGCTGGACAAAAAGGGCAATGTTCTGACCGGCCTTACAGCGGCAAAAGTTGCGGAATTGATCGCTGACGGCACTATCTCAGGGGGCATGTTGCCGAAAGTGGATTGCGCGCTGGATGCGGTGAAGAATGGCGTCAGGACGGCGCACATTATCGATGGCCGGGTACCACACGCATTGTTGCTGGAAGTATTGACAAGCGAAGGCGTGGGCACGCTGATTCGTGGCGCGAGTGCGAATCGGGGACAGGGACGATAGCGACAAGTTTCACGCATGAAACTCCAGTATCGGCGAGCTTTTCGAGGCATTTTGCCTTGTTAAGGCTCGCCAGTGCTGGATTTACGTACATTTTCGCTAAGCACTTATGAGGCAGAAATGATCTACTCACTCGGCGCGCAAACGCCGCAACTGTTGGGCAACAATTTTGTCGCGCCCAATGCCGTGGTGATTGGCGATGTGGTGTTGGGCCGCAACACCAGCATTTGGTGGAACGTGGTCATTCGCGGCGACAACGACCGCATCACGCTGGGTGAGAACGTCAATATTCAGGACGGCTCGGTCCTGCACACCGATGAGGACGTGCCGATTGCGCTCGAAAATAATGTGAGCGTTGGGCACATGGCGATGCTGCATGGTTGCACCGTTAAGGAGTGGTCACTGATTGGCATCAAGGCGGTGGTGTTGAATCGCGCGGTGATCGGGCGCAATTGCTTGATTGGCGCAAATTCACTCATTCCCGAGGGCAGAGTTATCCCTGATCGCTCACTGGTGGTGGGTTCGCCTGGACGTGTGGTGCGCACGCTGTCGGACGACGAGGTGAAGATGGTTCGCGGGATTTCACAGCACTATGTCGATAATGCGGCGCGCTATTTTCGTGATCTTGTCGCGGTCAATCCCGCAGTCAATTCATAACGAATCGTTCAGCTAGCCGTTTCGCCATGTCGTCTCCCACGCTTCATCGCGCAACGATTCCCGCAAACGTCGTACATTCGAGACGCAACCCGGTTGGGCACGGTGCGCTGCTCATTTATGCGATGGCGATTGTCTATGCGAGCTTGAATCCTTTTTTTGGTTGGCGGGCGCCGGAATCGTTCGGCCTCGTCGTATGGCCGCGCTATCACAGCGCCTTCGATATTGTGCTCAATGTAATTTCATATATTCCGCTGGGCGGCATGTTGGCTGCCGTGCGCATGCGCGAGGCGGGACGAAGGCATTCCATCGCGGCGGTGATCGGTGGCGTGACCCTCGCGGGATTCGGTTTGTCGTTCGTCTTGGAAAGCCTGCAAACCATGTTGCCGGTGCGGGTCGCCTCGCCGGTCGATCTCATCGCGAACATGTTGGGTGCACTCATTGGCGCGAGCGTACTGGCAACGCATTGGGGCCGCGCCGCGCTCGCGCGTACGCTCGCATGGCGGCATCGGCACTTCGCGGCGAGCGATGAATGTAGTTGGGGACTGCTTTTGCTGGGCGCATGGTTTGTGGCCCAACTGAATCCGCTCATTCCCTTCTTCGAGGCCGGCCACATCGCCAATCCGGCTGACCTTACCGCGCTGTCGGCGTCATCGCCATATGACCTGCTGGTATTGCTGCCGCAAACCGTGGGCATTGCATTGAATGTGTGCGGCTTCGCGCTGTTCCTGTCGTTGTTGCTGCGCGCCGAAAAACGCGCGATGCCGGGCGTGTTATTGATCGTGACGCTGGGGTTCATCATCAAAATTTCGGTCGCCTCATTGATGTTGAAAGCGCCGCAACTTGCGGCCTGGCTGGGGCCGGCGACGATCATCGGGCTTAGTGCCGGTCTGCTGATCTTTGCGTGTTTTTCGCACATTGGCTATCGCTGGCGCGCGTTCTGCGCGACGCTATTTATTTTCGCCGGCGGATTGATGGCGAAAATGTCGAGCATTTACGGGGCCTTCGATGAGACGCTACGATTGTTCAATTGGCCGCACGGACACCTAACCAGCTTCGCCGCGCTCACGCGCTGGCTGCATGAATCGTGGCCGCTGCTTGCGTTTTTGCTTGCGGCATGGATATTTGTCAGACACCGCCAAACTCGATAGTGTAGTGCGTCGCAATTTCTGGAACTAGTAAAAACGATGGATTTTTGCGCCAGACAAGAAGCAAACCACAGTGATAGCTTTGGCTATCACGAGGATTTGCGACGCCGTATGGCGCAAAAAGACGCGTTTTTATGTTACAGAAATTGCGACGCACTACACTTGGTAATG
>JANOKK010000069.1:0-6305 GCA_031419255.1 Betaproteobacteria bacterium | reverse complement strand
CGGCCGCTGCGCGCGGACGCGCCGCGGCGGTCTCACCCATCAGACGCAAAAACTTTTCATGTTCATCCGTTGCCATGTGAAATGCATTGGTTTCCGCCGGATAGGTGCCACTGACGGATTCGTCGCGATACATCTTCAAGGCGGACTCGATGATTGAACCCACATTGGCAAAGCTGCCGCGATTTTGCGGAATCGGAAACGCGCTGTAGCCGACCACGTCGCCACTGATGTGATACACGCCATCGTTGATGGTGCCGCCGCCGAGCGTGATCACCGGCACCGGCAACGTGCGCGTGAGAAAGGCCGCCAATTCGGTCGGCACCTGTTCGAGAATGAACGCGAAGACGCCGGCATCGACAAACGCGCGCGCACCGGTGACAATGGCGCGCGCATCGTCGGCCGTTTTGCCTTTGATGCCAAAGCCGCTTTGCTCGGTGCGGCGCGACGCCATCATGCCGATATGCCCCATTACGGGAATCCCGGCGCGGATAATTTCAGCAATATTCACAGCCGTATGTTCATTGCCTTCGCATTTCACGCAGTCCGCACCGCCCTCCGCGATCATGCGCCCGGCATACGTAATCGCTTGTTCTTTGGAGGCGTGATAAGTCAGGTATGGCATGTGTCCCACCACGAAGCCATACTTCGCCACGCGGCTCACCGCCTTCGTCAACATCAATTGCTCTTCGAACGTGACCGTGGTCGGGTCGGCGTGCCCCAACAGAGACATCGGCCCGGCATTGCCGTTGATTAACAGATCGAAACCGACCCGATCCGCGATCGCCGCCATCGGTGCGTCGTAAACACCGATCGAGGTAATGCGTTCGCCTTTGCGTTTTTTGTCGCGCAAATAATTCAGGGTGACTTTCTTGCGAGCCGGTTGATTCATGTGCATCTCCTTGGTGAAGCGATGGCGGGTTGGCGCTATTCTGGGTAGGGATCGGCGAAAAATGTGTCGCGCAGCCGACACAAGCGACCTGATAGGGCGCATGATTTGTCGGCTGGACGACACTTGTTGGCGAGTGGCGGTGGCCAAAGGATGGACAAAATTCAAGTGCGTGCTGAAAATGTCTGATGGCGGGAGGAATCAAAAAATGGATGCCGTGACCCCTTGGTATTGGGAGAAGGTTGATTTGTTCGACGAGGTCGACGCCTCGGCGCGCGAACTTTTTTTTCGCAACGCGACACGCAAAGCCGTGCGCAAAGGCCAGCACGTCTTTCGCTCCGACGACGACGCCAATCAGGTGTTTTATTTGCAACATGGTCTGGTGCGCATTTACCATCGCTCGGCGGAAGGCAACGAGACCATTTTCTGGTTCTGCGCACCGGGTGATTTGTTTGGCGCAGGCGGCATCACTGGCTCGCTCACGCAATCGGTCAACGGCGAAGCGGTTGCGCCATGCGTGGTCTATAGCATCTCGCGAAAATCATTCGAGCAGATGATGAGCCTCAATTCACGCCTCGCCGCCAATGTGGTTCGCCTGATGGGTGGGCGGTTGCGGCTTGCCTGCGATTCATTGGTGGATTTACGCACCGCGCGCAGCGATCAGCGCATCGCGCGCGCGTTGCTGCGATTGGCGATCAATTGCGGTGAGCGCATCGACGAGGGTGTGCGTCTTAATGCGCCGGTCACGCATCAGGATATTGCCGATATGGTAGGGTCATGCAGACAAACGGTGAACGAAATACTCCATCAATTCGAGAAGCGCGGTTGGATCGCGTTTGGCGGGCGCACCATCGTGTTACGCGCGCCGGATCTGCTGAAAGAGTTTGCGGATAATCCGCTGCCGGCACGTGAATTGCAAGCGCGCTCAAAGCAAAGTGTGGGCGTCGAGTTGCGCAATTGAGCGTGGTCAATTTCATTTCGCTTAAAGTCTGAGACTTTCGTTTCGCTCCGGACGACGATGTCGAATGAAAAAAAAACGCAAGTCGTGTGCGAGATAACGACAATATCGACAAACGCTAGCATTGGTGAGGCTTTCCATGACATATCGGCCTGATAGCCGCGCCAGTGCTAGACTTTATTCATCTTTCGCTCGTGATCCAGCAACCAATGCTTCCTCGCCAAACCGCCGCCATATCCGGTCAGTGAACCATCCGACCCAATCACCCGATGGCAGGGAATGATGATGCCGCGATAGTTATCACCGTTCGCCCTCGCCACCGCGCGCACCGCTTTCGGCTGGCCGATAGCTTTGGCAATCTCGGCGTACGATCGTGTTTCGCCCGCCGGGATTTTCAGCAATTCGTCCCAAACCTGGCGTTGAAAGTCGGTGCCGCGATGCGCGAACGGCAGTGTGAAGATTTTGCGTTTCCCCGCAAAATATTCATCGATTTCGTGCGTCGCCTGTTCGAGCACCGGATGCGTGCCCGGCACGATGACGAACTTGGTTTTCGCCCGCAGCCGAACGATTTCGCGTTCCAGGCCGCGCCGATCCACCCAGTCGAATACGTACAAACCATTGTCATCGGCCAGTGCCAAAATTGCGCCCAAGGGTGAATCGATCCACTTTGACAGCAGGCAATGCACGCCACTCGATTTAGAGGGTGCGGTGCCGAAAAGTTTTCCGAACGCATCGCGAAAACCTGACGATGATTCAAACCCATGATCCAGTTGTGTATCCAGCACGTTGACTCCTTTTCTGACGGCAGCCAAGGCCGAGCCCATGCGCCGCGCACGTTGATACGCCTGAAACGACATGCCAAAAAAACGCTGAAATTGCCTACGCGCGGTGGAAGGATCAATCCCCATGTCGATCAAATCGCGTTCGCGTAGTCGCTCGGAAGGATCGCTCTCAATCTGGCGGCGCAATTTCTCCACCAGGCTCGGCACTTCGCCGGTGGTGTGCATTGGCTTGCAACGCAAACAGGGCCGAAAACCGGCGTGCAAGGCCTCGGTTGTGCCGGGAAAGAATTCGACATTTTTGCGCAAGGGCTTTCGCGCCGAACAGATCGGCCGGCAAAAAATGCCGGTGGTTTTGACGCCCAGAAAGAAAATCCCCTCGTAGGACGAATCGCGTTTTTGCAGCGCCCGCCAAAATTCTTCTTCGCGGGCGGTAAACTTTTTTGTGTTCATGGCGTTTATTGTAGGCGGCGATTTGCTGCGATGCTGCCGATTTTCAGGCAGCAATTTTTCACTTGTGATTAAATCTTCCCGGCCACAAAAATGTAGATCGCAGTACCTATAGACCACACATTGGCCGCTCACCACTTACCACGAACCATTGGAGACCACATGAAACGAATCACCGCACTTGCCGCTGCCTTGTTGTTCGGCGCATCTGGCTTAGCGTTTGCCCAGAAACAAGACGCCCCCAAGCCGGCCGCCGCCGCACCCGCGAAAGCTGCCGCGCCGGCAGCCGATGCAAAGGCTGCTGCCAAGCCTGACGCAAAGCCTGCTGCCGACGCGAAGAAAGAGCCGCTGGATATCAATTCGGCGACCGATAAAGACCTCGCCGCATTGCCGAAAATTGGCGATGCCAAAGCGGCAGCGATCATCAAAGGTCGTCCATGGGGCGGCAAAGATGATCTGGTGAAAAAGAACGTGCTGACCAAAGCCGAATACGACGCGATCAAGGAATTGATCATTGCCAAGCAAGCCGGCAAGGACGATGGCAAAAAGGATGCGCCGAAGAAAGACGCGCCAAAGAAAGATGCGCCAAAAGCGGATGCACCAAAGGCAGATGCACCGAAGAAAGACGCTGCAAAACCTGACGCGCCAAAGAAAGACAAGTAATCGGTCTGATTGACGGAACATCCACTAAAAACGGGGTAGCGACGCTGCCCCGTTTTTGTTTTATGCTGCCGCCATGCGAATCCTCGTCGCCGAAGATGATCCACTGCTCGCCGACGGCCTGATCCGCGCGTTGCGCGTCGCCGGTTACGCGGCCGACCGGGTCGCGGATGGCCACGCTGCCGAAAGCGCGTTACTGACCCAACATTTCGATTTGCTGATACTCGATATCGGCTTGCCGGGTCTCGATGGATTCCAGGTGCTAAAACGCGCGCGCGAACGAAAAATCGATGTGCCGGTGTTGATCCTCACGGCGTTGGATGCGGTAGAAAACCGCGTGCGCGGACTCGATCTCGGTGCCGACGACTACCTCGTGAAACCGTTTGAATTGACCGAGCTCGAAGCGCGCGTTCGTGCCTTGACCCGTCGCGCTCGCGGTAACGCGTTGCCAGTGGTCACACATGGCGCACTCAGGTTCGATCCGCGCCAACGCATTGCGGTTGTGCACGATAAGACACTGGATTTATCGGCCCGCGAAATTGCCTTGCTGGAAATTTTTCTCGCCCGGGCCGGGCGGGTGGTGAACAAGGAACAGATCATCGATCTGTTGTGTCAATGGGGCGAGGAAGTCAGCGCCAACGCGGTGGAAGTCTATGTTCACCGACTACGCAAAAAGCTCGAACCGGCCGATGTGAAACTTGTCACGTTGCGCGGCCTGGGTTATTGCCTCGAAAAGCCGGCCGGCAGTGGCGATTGATCCTGCCGCCGGCGCGGGCAACGTGCGCGCAATTCGCATCGCGCGCGACGAAGCGCCATCGCGTGGTTCGCTGTTCACCGAAATGCTTGACTGGATGCTCGCGCCGTTTTTGCTGGTGTGGCCGCTCTCGGTCGGGCTCACGTACCTGATCGGCATTTCGCTCGCCAACGACGCATTTGACCGCAGCCTTGCGTCCAAAACCCGTGCACTCGCCGAGCAAGTCGCGTGGCTGCCCGATACGCGCGGCATCAAGCTCATGGCGGAAATGAAGACCTTGCTTGCCGATGATGAGGCGCAGAGCTATTTTTTCCGAATTGACGACAAACGCGGTACCGCTCTGCTGGGTGAACCGGAATTGCCCGCCTTACCGCCAGATTTGTTGCCCGATGACGGCCTGGTCGCGTTTCGCACCGTGGATTTTCGTGAAGCGAGTGTGCGTATCGCCGCACTTCGGCGCGCCGGTTCGTTCGATCGGGTCGAGCCGGTGGTGGTCTATGTTGCGGAAAGCACCGAACGCCGCACCGCGCTCGCACGCGAAATCATGAAAGGCATCGTGTTCCCGCAATTGTTCGTGGTGCCATTGATGGTGCTGTTGATGTGGCTCGGATTGCGGCGCGGTGCGGCCCCGCTCGAACGTCTGCGCGCGCAAGTCACCTCGCGCGGGCCGGGTGACGTGGCGCCGTTGCAGGCACCGGACGCGCCAGAAGAGGTGGCTCCACTGATCAATGCGTTCAACGATTTGCTTGCGCGCGTTGAGCGCGAAGGTGCGGCGCAGAAACGCTTCATCGCCAACGCGGCGCACCAATTGCGCACGCCGCTCGCCGGCATCAGGATCGAGGCCGAGCTTGCGTTGCGCAGCGAAAATATCGATGACAAGACGATCGCGTTGGAGAAAATTTCGGCGGGCACCGCACGCACCGCGCATCTGATCAATCAATTGCTCACCTTGGCGCGCACCGAAGGGGCAACGGTCGATTCATTGCCGATAACGCCGATCGATTTCACCGTGATCGCGCGCGATGCCGTTGCTGCTGCGTATCCGCTCGCTCGCGGCAAGCGCATCGATATCGGATTTGATGCGCCCGATACCGCGATCTTCGTGCGCGGCCATGCCGATTTGCTGCGCGAGTTGGTGAGCAATCTGGTCGATAACGCGATCCGCTACACGCCCGAAAATGGACACATCACGGTGCGCATTCTGAATGAGGGTGCGACGACATTGGAAGTCGAAGACGATGGCATTGGTATTCCGACGGCGGAACGCGAACGCGTGTTCGAGCGTTTTTATCGCGTCATCGGCGGCGAGGAAACCGGCTCAGGTATCGGCCTTGCAATTGTGCGCGAGATTGCGGTGCGCCATGGTGCGAGTGTGTCGGTGACGCCGCCGGCGACTGGTATAGGCAGTTTGTTTCGCGTGACCTTCGTGCAAGACGCTGAGAAGGAAGGTGTCGATTTTGTCGCGCGCGGTGCGCACAAAAGAAACTAGCACTGGCGCGGCCTCCCGGCTATTATCGGCCGGAGAAGCTCACCAGTGCTAGAGATTTACTGTTTGACTGCGAATTACGCTTTGAAAATATCGCGCTTGTATGTCTCCGGCACAAAGAAGAATCCAATCACGACTGTCATCAACGCGATGATCACCGGATACCAGAGCCCGAAGTAAATATCGCCGGTCGCCGCCACCATCGCGAACGCGGTCGCAGGCAGCAAGCCACCGAACCAGCCATTGCCGATGTGATACGGCAGTGACAATCCCGAGTAGCGAATACGCGTCGGGAAGAATTCAACGAGTGCGGCAGCGATCGGCCCGTACAC